>NZ_LZJB01000628.1:0-14356 GCF_001666895.1 Mycobacterium sp. E3298 | reverse complement strand
CCCACAATTCATCACGGCCGCCGCTGCGAGCCCCAATTCCCAACTGGCGGCGCCCTTCTCGCTGATGCGGCGCGCGCTGGCGTGCCAGACGAACAACGCCGGATTCGGGGCGCGCGCCTTCCGGCGCAGCGACGGCCAATGGGGAGGCGCGATGGTGGTCGCCGCCAAGAGCGCGACGCCCAACGTCGACGCCCTGGCCGGCTGCGCCAAGACCAACTGGCGGCGCGCCACGGCCGGCACCCAGACCTCGCTGTGCAACAGCGGCTGGAGCACCCCCAACACCTACGAGAGCCGCCGCGGCGAGACCTACTACGTGTTGCTGGCCGGCACCGCGGACGACTTCTGCACCGCGGTCAACGGCAAATTCAAGGACAACTCCAACGGGTGGCCGTTCTAGCCGCTTTCCGGCGGCGTCGTACGGTAAGGGGGTGAGCATGTCGCGTCATCGCGTCGTCATCATCGGAAGCGGATTCGGTGGCCTGAACGCGGCCAAGGCACTCAAGCGGGCCGACGTCGACGTCACCCTGATCTCCAAGACCACGACCCACCTCTTCCAGCCGTTGCTGTACCAGGTGGCCACCGGCATCCTGTCCGAGGGCGACGTCGCCCCGACCACCCGGCTGATCCTGCGCAGGCAGAAGAACGTCCGGGTGCTGTGGGGCGACGTCAACGCCATCGACCTGACGGCCAAGACCGTGACGTCGCACCTGATGGGCATGGAGACCGTGACGCCCTTCGACAGCCTCATCGTCGCCGCCGGCGCGCAGCAGTCCTATTTCGGCCACGACGAGTACGCCGCCTTCGCGCCCGGCATGAAGAGCGTCGACGACGCCCTCGAGCTGCGGGCCCGCATCCTCGGCGCGTTCGAGGCGGCCGAAGTCGCCACCGACCCGGCCGAGCGGCAGCGCCGCCTGACGTTCGTGGTGGTGGGCGCGGGCCCGACCGGGGTCGAGCTGGCCGGCGAGATCGTCCAGCTCGCCGAGCGCACCCTGGCCGGGGCGTTCCGGACGATCACGCCCAGCGAGTGCCGGGTCATCCTGCTCGACGCCGCGCCCGCGGTGTTGCCGCCGATGGGCGAGAACCTGGGCTTGAAGGCGAAACGGCGGCTGCAGAAGATGGACGTCGAGGTGCAGCTGAACGCCATGGTGACCTCGGTGGACTACATGGGCATCACCGTCAAGGAGAAGGACGGCGGCGAGCGGCGCATCGAATGCGCGTGCAAGGTGTGGGCCGCCGGCGTGCAGGCCAGCGAGCTGGGCAAGATGGTCGCCGAGCAGTCCGACGGGACCGAGACCGACCGCGCCGGGCGGGTGATCGTCGAGCCCGACCTCACCGTCAAGGGGCATCCCTACGTGTTCGTCATCGGCGACCTGATGTCGGTGCCCGGCGTCCCCGGGATGGCCCAGGGCGCGATCCAGGGGGCGCACTACGTCACCAAGTTGATCAAGCAGGCGGTGAAGGGCCAGGACGACCCGGCCAACCGGAAGCCGTTCAACTACTTCGACAAGGGCAGCATGGCCCTCATTTCGCGGTACAGCGCCGTCGCCAAGGTCGGAAAGCTGGAGTTCGGCGGCTTCATCGCCTGGTTGGCGTGGCTGCTGTTGCACCTGTTGTACCTGGTCGGGTTCCGCAACCGCATCGCCGCCATGTTCTCCTGGGGCATTTCCTTCCTGGGCCGCACCCGCGGCCAGATGGCCATCACCAGCCAGATGATGTACGCCCGGCCGGTGGTGGACTGGGTGGAGCGCCAGGCGCAGGAGGGCTCACTGGCGGCGGCCGAACGCATCGAAGCCGCCGAGAAGCAGGCCGGTTAGCCCTTCGACTAGCTCAAAGCCTGGTCGATGTCGGCGATCAGGTCGTCGGCGCCCTCGAGCCCGACGGAGATTCGCACCACGCCGTCGCCCAGGCCGATCGCTGCGCGCCCCTCCGGGCCCATCGCCCGGTGGGTGGTCGTGGCCGGATGTGTGACAAGGGATTTCGCGTCGCCCAGGTTGTTGGAGATGTCGATCAGCCGCAGCTTGTCCAGCACCTCGAACGCCCGCGGCTTGGCTTTGTCGTCGGGGCAGTCGAGCGCGAAGGTGATCACCGTCCCCCCACCCGACATCTGGCGCTTGGCCAGGTCGTACTGCGGGTGCGACGGCAGGAACGGGTAGCGGACCCAACTCACCGCAGGATGGGTCTCCAAAAATTCCGCGATCCGGTGCGCCGAGGAATTGCTGTGTTCCACCCGGACCGCCAGTGTCTCAAGGCCTTTCACCAGCACCCAGGCGTTGAAGGCGCTGAGCGCCGGTCCGGTGTGCCGCATCAGCTTCTGCACCGGGCCGTCGATGTACTCCTTGTCGCCCAGGATCGCGCCGCCCAGCACCCGGCCCTGACCGTCGATGTGCTTGGTGCCCGAGTACACCACCACGTCGACGCCCAGCGGAATGCCCTGCTGCAGCAGCGGAGTTGCGAAGACGTTGTCCAACACCACTTTTGCGCCCGCGGCGTGCGCGAGCTCGACCACCGCGGCGATGTCCACCAGCGACTGCATCGGGTTCGACGGCGTCTCGAAGAACACTGCCTGCGTCGGCTTCGACAGCGCCTCCTCCCACTGCGCCAGGTCGTCGCCGTCGACGAACACGGTCTCGACGCCCCAGCGCGGCAGGATCTCGTTGCACACCACGAAGCACGAGCCGAACAGGCTGCGCGACGCGACCAGCCGGTCCCCGGCGGCCAGCAGCGCGCCCAGCGACGTGAACACCGCCGCCATGCCGCTCGCGGTGGCGAACGCGGCCGGCGCGCCCTCGATCAGGCGCAACCGCTCCTCGAACATCGTCACGGTCGGGTTGCCGTACCGCGAGTAGACGAAGTGGTCCAGCTCGCCGGTGAAGGACTTCTCCGCGACGGCCGCCGAATCGTAGACATACCCGGACGTCAGGAACATCGCCTCTGCGGTCTCGTCGAACCCCGAGCGCAGCAGTCCCCCGCGTACGCCGATGGTGGCCTGGCTGACGCCGTCGGGCAGCGCCTTGGGCTCGCGGACGGAATCCCCCGACGGTGAACTCATAGCTGCTTCCAGGGCAATCCGATTGCGCGCCAACCTGATTCACCGCGAATCCCCTGGGCGTTCGGGTGGCCTTCGAACCCGTCAAGCACGTTGTAGGCCGGGGTGATGCCGGCCCGGGTGGCGACCTCGGCGGCACCGATCGAGCGGTTGCCCGAGCGACACAGGAAGACCACCGGCCGTACGGATTCGGTCTCGGGCACCCGGTCGCGCAGTTCGTCGGCGAAGTTGGCGTTGAAGGTGCCGTCGGACGTGTTCCACTCGATGAACACCACCTCGCGGCCCAGGCTGGACAGGTCGGGCACGCCGACGAGCCGCCATTCGGCGTCGGTGCGCACGTCGACCAGCACCGCGTCGGGGTTGTCGCTCAGCAGCTTCCATGCCTGCTCTGGCGTGATGTCTCCGGCGTAGGAGCCTGTGCGCTCTGTGCTCATGACCTCGGATGGTAGCGAGGTTACAACCGCGCCTCTCGCGTGACCGAGCTGTGCGGGCCCTGGTGCCGCACCGCCAGCCGGTCCGCGACGTCGCGCGCGCGGTCGCGCGCGGCCGTCACGTCCGGCGCCGTCGCCAGCGCCTGGAATGCCCGCCCGGCCAGGCGAAGGTCGCTTTCCGGCACGCCCAGCGCCCCGGCGATCGCGACGGGCGGCGCGTCGGCGCGCTCCACCCGGTGGGCCGCGCCCGGCGAAATCATGATGGTGTCAACCGGCAGCCCGAGGACGGTGCGGGCCTGCAGTTCGAACGCCGACAGCCGCTGGCTGGGCACCGTCGCCCAGGCGCTGTCGGTGGGGCGGGGCGTGACGTCGACGAAGTACACCTCGTCGCCGTTGATCATCAGCTCGACGGCGAAGACGCCGCGCCCGCCGAGCGCCTTGACGATCCGCGCGGCGATCGATTTGGCGGCGTCCATCGCGGCCGCGGTCATGCTCTGCGGTTGCCAGGACTCGAGCACGTCGGGAGTGGGCTCGGGGTGGCCGACCGGTGAGCAGAAGTCGATCCGGGGCCCCTGCGGACCGTCGCTGCGCACCGCCAGCAGGGTGACGTAGAACTCGACCTCCACGACGGTCTCGGCCAGCACCCGGTGCTGCTCGCCGTGGCCTCTCGTCGCGCGCTGCCAGGCCGGCCCGATGTCGTCGGGACCCGACGCGACCGACTGGCCCCGCCCGGCGCCCGCGAGCACCGGCTGCACCAGCAGCGGGTAACCGGCGTGCGCGCCCACCGCCTCGAGTTCGCCGGCCGAGCCGACGAACCAGAACGGCGCGGTGGGCAGCCCCAGCTCGTCGGCGGCCAGCCGACGCAGGCCCTCGCGGTCGGCGGCGAGCCGCACGGCATGCGCGCTGGGCACCAGCTGCGGGCCCTCGAGCCCCTCCAGAGCTTGGGCCGCGACGGCGTCGGTGGTCGTGACCACGAAGTCCGGCTGCAGCCCGCGAATCGCCTTGGTCAGCTCGTCTGCATCGGTCATCGCCACCACCAGCGACTGATCGGCCACCGCGTGCGCGGGGGCGTCGGCGCGCTCGTCGAGGGCGATCACCCGCGCGCCGAGGCGGCCCAGGGCGATCGCCAGTTCGCGGGCGAGCTCACCGGCGCCCACCAACGCCACCCGCGGCCGGGTGTCGGCCTTCCCCGCCGGCGGTTGCGGCGGGACGGTGAGCGCGGTCGTCTTGTCGTCGGGTCCGTCGGTCACCGCTCAAGGATAGGTGCGCGGCGGGCAACTCAAGGTTGACCGGGAAGCAGCCGCACCATCAGCCCGTTGGCCTCGGCCAGCACCGCGTCGTCACCGTCGACGAGTTCGGCGGCGACGAACGCCTTGCGGCCCTCGGTGCTCGTGACGCGGCCGCGCACAGCCAGGGGCGCATCGATCGGGGTGACCTTGCGGTAGTCGACGTGCAGGAACGCGGTGCGGCTGATCGGCCGTCCCGCGGCGTGCGACACCATGCCGAACATGTGGTCGAACAGCAGCGGCAACACACCGCCGTGCACGGCGTGGTTTCCGCCGACATGGAACCGGCTGAAGTAGCCGGTCATCTCGACGCCGTCCGGCGCGTACCTGGTCAACGTCCAGGGCGGCAACAGCAGGCTGCCCATGCCGGGCAGGTCGGGCGTGCGCCCGGCCGGTGCCTTGCCCTCGTCGGCCTGGAACGGGCCGAGCAGCTGCACCAGCGCCGCGGCGCGGTCGGCCGCGTCGTCCCACACGTCGTCACCCGGGTCGGCGGACACCGCCAGGTCCTGCAGCGCGCGCATGGCCGCGACGAACCGGCCGAAGCCCGGGCCCGGGCTGGCCGGGCCGTATTCGGGAAAGCCGCCGTGGTGTTCGTAGTCGGGGTCGAGTTCTTTCGGGTCCGGTTCCGTCACGGGCGCGCCGCCAGCACGTCGCGGCGCACGATCGTCTGTTCCCGCCCCGGCCCGACGCCGATGCACGAAACATGCGCCCCGGCAAGCTCTTCCAGCCGCAGCACGTAGTCACGCGCCTTGGCGGGCAGGTCGTCGAATTCGCGCGCGCCGGAGATGTCCTCCCACCAGCCGGGCAGTTCCTCGTAGATCGGCTCGGCGCGCGCCAGGTCGCTCTGCGTCATCGGCATGTCGTTGGTGCGATCGCCGTCGATGCGGTAACCGACGCAGATGGGGACCGTCTCCAGGCTGGAGAGCACGTCGAGCTTGGTCAGGAAGAAGTCGGTGATGCCGTTGACCCGGGTGGCGTAGCGCGCGATCACGGCGTCGAACCAGCCGCAGCGGCGGCGCCGCCCGGTGGTGACGCCGAACTCGCCGCCCGTCTTCGACAGGTATTCGCCGTTGGCGTCGAACAGCTCGGTGGGGAACGGCCCGGAACCCACCCGGGTGGTGTAGGCCTTGAGGATCCCGAGCACGGTGGTGATGCGGGTGGGACCGATGCCGGACCCGACGGCCGCGCCGCCTGCGGTCGGATTCGACGACGTCACATAGGGATACGTGCCGTGGTCGACGTCGAGCAGGGTGCCCTGGGAGCCCTCCAGCAGCACCGTCTCGCCGGTCTCGAGCGCGGTGTTGAGCAGCCGGCGGGTGTCGCGGATGCGGTGCCGGAAGCCCTCGGCCTGATGCAGCAGGGCGTCGACGACCTGGTGCGGGTCCAGCGCCTTGCGGTTGTAGATCTTGACCAGGATCTGGTTCTTCAGTTCCAGCGCGGCCTCGATCTTGTGCGTCAACTGGTCGGGGTCGAGCACGTCCGCGACGCGGATGCCCTGGCGCGCGATCTTGTCCTGGTAGCACGGCCCGATGCCGCGGCCCGTGGTGCCGATCTTCTTGTTGCCCATGTAGCGCTCGGTGACCTTGTCGATCGCGACGTGGTAGGGCAACAGCAGGTGCGCGTCGGCGGAGATCAGCAGCTTGGTGGTGTCCACCCCGCGGTCCTCGAGGCCCTTGAGCTCGTCGAGCAGTACGCCGGGGTCGACCACCACACCGTTGCCGATCACGTTGGTGACGCCGGGGGTCAGCACGCCCGAGGGGATCAGGTGCAGCGCGAAGTTCTCGCCGCTGGGCAGGACGACGGTGTGGCCGGCGTTGTTGCCCCCCTGATAGCGCACCACCCACTGCACGCGCCCACCGAGCAGGTCAGTGGCCTTACCTTTGCCCTCGTCGCCCCATTGGGCGCCGATGAGGACGATTGCCGGCATGACTTGCTCCCGCCTGCTTACTGTGGTTCTACTGGCAACGCACCGTATCTCGCAGCGCTGCAACGGCTTGCGGCATCGCCCGGTGGCTCGAGCTGCCTGCCCGCACCAGGGTCTCGGTTGAGCGCTCCGGGACCGTGCGCGTAGCTGGAGGCATCTTTGCTTGACGCTCTCACGTGGCGATCCTAAACGTCGGGCAGCGACGTACCCGCGACAAGGGCCGTTTGGTCGCGGCTCGTGTCCTCCACGGCCGGGACTTACGGCGTCGTGGGCGGTTTAGCAGCGCATACGCCGCCGGCGGTCGGTGCCTCCAGCATCAGGCACAGGGGCTGCTTGGGGTCGCGCTCGGTCCTCTTGGCCGCCCAGCCCGGCCACACCGGTTTGCCGTTCCAGCTGACCAGCGTCCAGCCATCGTGCGGGTTGCCCTGGACCACGACGACACCGGCGTTGGGCAGCGGGTCGAACAGCAGGAGCAGTGGATCGGGGTTTCTGACGCTCATCATCGTCCCGACGCCGATGGCGAACTCGCTGGAGAACGCCACCTCGGTGATCTTGCCGCCCGCGGCCCGGACCGGGTTGGCCATGGCGTTGCCGTAGATCGTTTGCAGGGAGTCGTTGAAGCGACCCGCGTCGGTCGCCGCGTTGCCGTACATCGTCTGCAGCGCGCCGTTGAAGCGTTTGTGGAACTCGAATCCGTTGGCGTCGGTGGAGCCCGGAGCCAGCATCGGCACGATGCGCAGCCCAAGCAACCACGCCACCGGCCCCAGCAGGTACGCCAGCCCGGCGAGGCTGAACTGCGGTTGCCCGTTGAACGCGCCGGCGTCGATCTCGTTGAGGCCGGGCAGTGCCTGAACATTCATCCCCAACGCGGCCGCCAACGGGGCGGCCGTCTGCTGGGTCCTGGTCAGCTGCGACGCGAAGATCCCGGCGAGCGGACCCTGCGCGGCCAGCGTGGTGGCGATGTTCTGCGCCTGTTGCTGCCCGAGCGCGGTGAGCACCGTTCCGGGCACCGCCGTGTCGATCACCCGCGCCGCGTTGCCCTCCGACTGGCCATGCCGCACCAGGTCGATCACGATCGATTCGTCGGCCGAGGCCGTCGCAGGCTCGACGCACAACAGGACAGCCGAAACCGCCACGGCGCCGGCACGGCGGAGTCGCCTCGTCAGCAACGGACGCGCGTCGGGCCGGTACCAGACACGGGCGGCGCGATTCGCGCGTTTGAGAGGAAGGCGGTGAGTCGGCGAATGGCAGTTCTCCGTTCTCTTGGCCACCCATTCGTTGACCCCGTGGCAGGAGTAAAGTATCCGGTTGCCATCGGGCGGTGGCGCAACAACTTTCGCAGTCCGAGATCATGTTGTGACTACGTCGTGATGACGAGATTATCCGGCCCCCAAATGGTCTGGCTGATGAGTGCGCGAGAGGCATTGAAAGACAAGGCTATTGGTGAACACAGAAGACGGCGCCGTAGCGGTGCTGCTGTTCGGTGATCGCCGGGTGCCGCGACCGCTGGTCGGCCTGCCGGTCCACGGCGCCGATCCCGATTCCGCGATCGGGCCGTACCGGCGGCTGGTGGTGGTCGGCGCCGACGCCGAGCTGGCCGCCGTGCTGACCGGGCTGCTGCGCGCCGGGCGGCTCGACGTCGAGGTGGCCTACGTGCCGCGCCGCCGTACCCGCGCGAGCCGGGCCTACCGCCTGCCCGCCGGGCGGCGCGCGGCGCGGCGAGCCCGGCGTGGCACCGCGCGGCGGGTGACCCTGGTCCGCGACGAGACCGGATCGGTGGTCGTCGGGCGGGCGAGCTGGCTGCCGTCCGAGGGGCGATCGCTGCGTGGCGAGGCCGTCGTCGACGACACCGTGTTGTTCGACGGGGACGTCCCCGGCGTGCACGTCGAGCCGACGCTGGCCGTGCCCGGCCTGCGCGCCCGCGTTGGCCGGCGCCGCTGGGTCGCCGGGCGCGCGGTCCAGCTGGGCAGCACCGGCGTCGACGTGGTGCGCGACGGCGTACCCGCGCCGCGGCCGGCGCGCCGCTCGACGTTCTACCGCAACGTCGAGGGCTGGCTGGCGGTCCGGTAGTTTCCGCACTTCAGAGCGGTTTTGCCCGTCCCTGACGACGTCCAGAGTCCGCAGAAAGTCCGCAAGAATCCGCGAGCGCAGTCCGCATCACAGCTGCCGCAGCCCTGCGGGTGCGGTCCTCGGCCGTCGGCCAGAGATGGCTATAGGTGCTCAAGGTGGTGGTGGCCGAGCGGTGCCCCAGCGCCCGTTGCACAGTCACCACGTCGCAGCCCGCGGCGATCAACCCGCTGGCATAGAAGTGCCGCAGATCGTGCAGCTTGACCCCCGACACCTTGGCACCGGCCAGCGCCCGGAGCCACTCCCCCCGGACGGTGTCCTGGTGCGGAGGATTACCCCCAGCCCCGACGAACAACCAGCCGCCCGGCAGCACGCCCATCGCGTGGATGTGTTCGGACAGCATCACGATCAACTCGTCGGGCAGGTACACCACCCGCTCAGAGCCGTACTTGGGGGGCCGGATCTCGACGTTGCCGCGGCCAGCACGCTGCACTTGCCGGGACACGGTCAGGGTCTTGCGCAGCCAGTCGATGTCATCGAGTTGGACCCCGGCCGCCTCCCCCAGCCGCAGGCCGGCGAACGCGCACAACCCGACCAAAGCGGCGAACCACGGTTCGGCCGCTCCCATGATCTTGCCCACTGTCTCGGGGGCGGGGATGCGCATAGCAACCTCGGGGCGGCGGGTCCGCGGCAGTGTGACGGCCTCGCAGGGGTCCGAGCCGACCACCCTGTCTCGCTGCGCTCCCCGAAACACCGCCCGAACATTGTTGAGCCGGGTCCGAATCGTGCCCGGCGCCAACTCGGCTGCCGCCATCGTCTTGATCCACGTCTCTATGTGCGAGCGCTTGATCGAGCGCATGGGCAGATCCCCGAACGGGGCCGAGTTGATCGCCAGGTTCATCGCTTTGACGGTGCCGGGCGCCCACACCTGCCTGGCCGCCCATTCCTTGTAGAAGTCGGCCAAGGTCATCGCCCCGGCTTTCGGGTCGACATAGCTGCCAGTGACCACCGAGCTGGTCACCTCGTCGATCCACCGCTGAGCGTCGACCCGACGGCCGAAGTGGCGGGCGTGCTCCTTGCCGGTTTCGTCGCGGTAGCGCGCACGCCAGACGCCGTCGGCGCGCTTCTTGATGCTGGCCATTAGGCGCCCTACGCCTTCCTTGAAAATGCCTGACGTTGCTCAGGCGGTAGCAGACGGTCGAGTTTTTCGGCCACCTCTGCTTGGCGGGCCTGCAGCATCTCCCGCTGCATGCTTATGGCTTTCAGTTCATTGGAAAGGCGAAGGAACTCCGACGCACATTCAGCGATTTGTCGACGGATCTCCATTTCCGGATCGGGCCCAAAAAAGTCAGCGACCTCAACGTCCAAGACCAACGCCAGCAAGTACAGCTCTTCCACCGACGTCGGCCGGGAGCCACTTTCCAGCTTCGCGATTGTCGTCTGGTGGTAGGACCGTCCGCTGAACGATAGGTCTCGTGCCAAGTCCTCTTGGCTTAGCCCCTTCGCCTTGCGGAGATCCCTGACTCGCGCGCCGAAGGTTTGCGCGCCGCTGCGCGCGTACTCGGCCGCCTCGCCGGAGAACCCGTCATGCTCCACACGCACAAACGGTACATGCGCTAGCCGCTTGACGCCATTACCCATCCACTGGTGAAATTATGGTCTGGACGCATGAAGAAAATATGCGAGGACGGAATACATGGATGTAGACCAGCTGTTGACGACCGACCAGGCCGCCGAAATTTTGAATGTGCCGCCGGCCACGCTGCGCTGGTGGCGGCATCAGCGAACCGGCCCGAAAGCCTTCCGGCTAGGCGCGCGCAAGGTGATGTACAAGGAATCCGATCTGGCCGCGTGGCTTGAGGAGCAGTACAACGCCGAGGTGAACGCATGAGCCCACCGCCGGTTATCACCAAGCCCCGATCCGGCGGAAGTACCAGCGCCGAGGCCCGCAGCCAGACACAACAGGCCATCACGGCTACCCACACCATTCTCGTCAACCTGGGCGTCGAAATGTCACCGAGCAGGGTCAGCCGCACTGTGCGCCAGTACGAGGCCCGGGTGATGCATAACGGCTGGACGTTCCTCGACTTCCTGACCAACAAGTTGCAACTGTCTGCACAGCAGCGCCGCCGGATGCTGGCAGATCCCGAAATAGGCCGCGTCACAGCCTATTTGGACCCCACCGGCGAAACCGCTGTCAACCATGTCCTACGACAGGTCCGCAGGAGTCCAGTGCCATGAGTCGCGATCAGAGGTCGGCGGGGCCGCCCGAAAACGACGCGGCCGGCCCCTCGCCTAGGAGGCCGGCACCCGCCGCAGAGTCAGATAACTCCACCACCAGCACCGCCAAGCGTACAACGACGCCCCGACACGTCGGGCGGTACGCCTGCGCATGGCGCGACGGTTTCGGGTACGGGTTCCGTGATGCGTTGCGGCTGGCCGCCCGCCGGCTACCCCCCGAGGCCTGGCCCCTGCTCGACAGACTGGCGTCGCAGTACGAACTGGCAGGCTCCGATGGGTAGCGCTACCGTCCGGTTCTGGGACTTTCACCAGTGGGTGCGGCCCTACCTTGATGCCGCCGGCGACTGGCCGATGGCGGGAAGTCAGCCGTGGTTTGACCTGCCCGACAACCACCCGGCTAAGTGGGCTGCGGTGCTGGATGCCGCCCGCCACCATGTCCTCAGGGTCGAGTGCGGCCAAGAACGGCTCGCCGAAGCATCACGCGAGGTAGCAAGCGCGGCCGATTGGCGGTCCATCGCCGCCGCGATATTCGCTCGACGTAGCAGCGGCTACATCCGGCGGGGGATCGCATGAGTGTTTACGACCGAGACCGAGAGCAGGACTACGCCGACGACTACCGCGAACAGTTCGACGATGACCCGATCCCGCTGTCCGCTCCGGTGGAGCTACCCGACTTCCCTCTGAGCGCACTTCCCGGCCCGTACCGGGACATGGCTAAGGCGGTCTCCGAGACCACCCAAACTGACCCGGCGATGGCTGGCACCTCCGCGCTAACCGCGATTTCCGTATGCACGGGCGGTAACGCTCGCGTCCAGGTGCGCCCCGGATGGGTCGAGCCGCTGGTCATCTACAGCGCCACCATCGCATACTCTGGCGAGCGCAAATCTGCTGTGCAGCAGGCAATGACAGCGCCTCTGCGCACCGCCGAACAGCGGCTAGCGAAGGCCGCGCACCGCGAACGCGCCGAGGCCATCGCCACCCGGCAACTAGCCATCAAGCACGCCGCCAAACTTCGCTCGGACGCCGTCAACGCCGGCGCTGAGAAGCGCGCCGAAAAGGACAAGGCGGCGCTCGAAGCCACCGCCGCCGTGGAGGAAATCGAAATCCCACCTATTCCAAGGCTGCTCGCCGACGACATCACCCCGGAAGCTACCGGCGCCCTACTCGCCGAGCAGGGCGGCAGACTCGGGATTGTCTCCACTGAAGGCGGGCTGTTCGAACTTGTCGGCGGCCGCTACAGCCACAACATTCCCAACATCGACGTATTCACCAAAGGCCACAGCGGCGACCCGGTGACCATCGACCGCAAAGGCCAGCCACCCGCTTGCATCCCCTGTCCGGCGCTGACCCTCGGACTAATGATTCAACCTCAGGTCTTAGAGACCATCGCCGCCAACCCGGTCTTTCGGGGGCGCGG
Organism: Mycobacterium sp. E3298; assembly: GCF_001666895.1. Classification (NCBI taxonomy): domain Bacteria; kingdom Bacillati; phylum Actinomycetota; class Actinomycetes; order Mycobacteriales; family Mycobacteriaceae; genus Mycobacterium; species Mycobacterium sp. E3298. Next base: position 1,944 of record NZ_LZJB01000628.1, on the reverse strand, counting down.
CCTACTGGCCCGCTTCTGCTACGCCCTGCCCGTCTCCCGCGTTGGCTACCGCCTCTCCCGGGTCGCGCCACTCAACCAAGACACCGTCGACGCCTACGCCCTAGCTGTCACCGACCTGGCCGCCGACCTCCGGGGCTGGGGCGGCGACCCCATGGGACTGCAACTCACCGCCGGCGCCCGCGAAACCATCCTCACCATCGCCGAAAACGTCGAGGTGGAGCTGCGCGACGAAGGGCCGCTGGCTCACCTGAAGGATTGGGGCAACAAGTACACCGGTCTGATCGCGCGCCTCACTGGGATGCTGCACCTCGCCGATCTCGGCGCTGAGAAGGGTCACCGCCAGCCGATCGACGTTTCGACGGTCTTGGCGGCGGCCAACCTCGGCGGCTACTTCAAAGCATGCGCCATCGCCGCGTTCGCCGAGATGCAGGCCGACCCGGGCCTGGCTGACGCCGTGTACGTTCTCGCCCGCGTTGAGGCACTGACCATCAGGCAGCGCCAAGATGCTGTTGCCCAGCCCGACGTGATCTCCGAGCGCGACCTGTTCCGGGCGCTCAGCCGCACCCGGTTCCCGAAGCGCGAGGCCATGATGCCGGCTGTCGAAAGATTGGTCGATCACGGCTATCTGCTGCCGATTCAGCAAAAGAAACCGGAAGGGGGTGGCCGACCCCCGTCGAAAAAGTATCGCGCACGCGGGCCAATCGCAAAAACCGCATAACTGACAAAACCCCTAGTTTTGTCGGTTTTGGCAGTTCCGCGATTGTCCCGCGAGACCGCTGAAACAGCCTCACCCAACCAACCCACCACACCACCAGCAAACACCTGAGAGTAGGGGGATCCAAAATGACCGCTACCGACCATGACCGTGCGGATGACGACTGGGCCACTGACGACCCCGCCGAGCTACACGCCCGCCTCATCGCCTGGGCCGACACCAACAACGACTACGTCATCCCAACCTGTATTGCGTATCAGATCGGCAGCTATCAGGCGTTTTTGCGACTTGAACGCCTGGGAGGCTGCGAGAACGCCCTGCCCGGCTTCGTGATCCGGAAGGCCGCTGTGATAACCGATGACGGCTGGCATGTCTGTGAGCGATGCGAGCGGCTGTTCATCCCCGACCCCAGCGAGAAACCGTCCTCCCCGTGCGCCTGCAACACACCCGGGCGGCAACCCTGCCAGAGGTGCGACGAGAAAGAGCGTTGGGGATTCTGCTCTGAGGAATGCCGGCGCACCGTTGACTGCGCGCAATGTGGCCGCCCCTACCTGCCCGACAACGGGTCCCGTCCAGTCCCGGGCTATCGGCAGGGCGCGTTCTGCTCAGATGATTGCCGCGACTACTACTGGATGCACGAGCACCCGGTCGGGCAACTTGCATGGCCTAATTCCACCTACATGAATTGAGCCGAACCGAATGACCCGACAGCATCGCCGCAACTGGCGTGCCGCCCGCGAAGATTCCGCCGCACACCACAGCCCCGCCCACCACGAGCAGCCAGCCGGAATCCCTGTCATTCCCGACGCGGCAACCAGATTCGCGGCAGCAACACAAGCCGTGCGAAATAGGAAAGGATCAAAACCATGCCGTACGACAAACAAGAATTAGTCGAAAACCTTTCCCTCCTCACCGAAGAGGAGGCCCGCGAGGTTTACACCGAAGCCCGCCGCGACGACGCCGACCCGAAAACCAAAGCCACACGAGCCCTGCGCGGCTACATCCGGCGGCACCAAGTAAAGGAGCACAAGACAAAATGACCACCACGCGACTAAGCGACCGATTCGCCGAACACCTCCGCGCCGTACAAACGCTGGTTGACGCAGGCATCCCCGCCCCGAAAGAATGGCAGGCACTGCAAGGACGGTTCACCGCCTACCGGGCGCTGCAACTCCCCGCCTGCGACCGGCTCACCGCCGCCATCATCAACCCCAGCAAGAGCGACGACG
>NZ_LZJB01000627.1:0-9249 GCF_001666895.1 Mycobacterium sp. E3298 | reverse complement strand
CCGGCAGCTGCGCCGACGACGGCAGGTCCGAGCCGGTGGTGAAGACCAGCGGGCCCGCGTCGCGGGGGGTCTGGCTGTCGCGGGGCGGCGCCGACGTGCTGCAGACGCACCCGATCGTGGCCGTCGACCGGCGCGGCATGGGCATGTCGAACCCGATCGACTGCCGCGACTCGTCCGACCGCCAGATCATGCGCGACCAGGCGCAGTTCCAGACCGGCGACGATCCCGTCGCCAACCTCTCGGACGTCGCGAACACCGCCACCACCAACTGCACCGACGCCATCGCGCCGGGCGCAGGCGCCTACGACAACGCCCACGCCGCCTCGGACATCGAGCGGCTGCGCACGCTGTGGGACGTGCCCGCGGTCGCGCTGGTCGGGATCGGCAACGGCGCCCAGGTGGCGCTGGCCTACGCCGCGACGCGCCCCGACAAGGTCGCCCGGCTGATCCTCGACTCGCCAGTCGCCTTGGGCGTCAACGCCGAAGCCGCCGCCGAGCAACAGGTCAAGGGCCAGCAGGCCGCGCTCGACGCGTTCGCCGCCCAGTGCATCGCGGTGAACTGCGCGCTGGGCGCCGACCCCAAGGGCGCCGTCGGCGCCTTGCTGGCCGACGCCCGCGCCGGCAAGGGCCCCGGCGGAGCGTCCGTCGCCGAGGTGGCCAACGCCATCACCGTCGCGCTGGGCTTTCCCGCCGGCGGCCGCGTCAACGCCACCACCAACCTGGCCAACGCCCTGGCGGCCGCCCGCTCCGGCGACACCAACCAGCTGACCAACCTGATCAACCACGCCAACGCCACCGAGGACTCCGACGGCCAGTTCGTCAACACCTGCAGCGACGCCGTCAACCGCCCCACCCCGGACCGGGTGCGCGAACTGGTGGTGGCGTGGGCCAAGCTGTACCCGCAATTCGGCACCGTCGCGGCGCTCAACTTGGTCAAATGCGTGCACTGGCCCACCGGTTCGCCCCCGGCGCCGCCGAAATCGTTGAAGGTCGACGTCCTGCTGCTCGGCGTGCAGAACGACCCGATCGTCGGGACCGAAGGCGTCGCGGCGACGGCGGCGACCGTCATCAACGCCAACGCGGCCAGCAAGCGGGTGATGTGGCAGGGCATCGGCCACGGCGCCAGCATCTACTCGCCGTGCGCGGTTTCCCCGCTGATCGGCTACGTCAACAGCGGCAAGCTGCCCGGGACCGACACGTACTGTCCCGCCTGATACTTTGCGCTTCGTGACGGCAGCTGACTCGACCCGAACCGGCCTGCGCGATCGGACCCTCGCCGCCTTTCGTCCAGGTAGCGGCGCGCCGAGCCCCGCGGCGATACTGCGGTCCGCGTTATGGCCGGTGGCCATCATGTCGGTGCTGCACCGAAGCATCATCCTGACGCTCAACGGCAACATCACCGACGACTTCAAGCCGGTGTACCGGGCGGTGCTGAACTTCCGGCGCGGCTGGGACATCTACAACGAGCACTTCGACTACGTCGACCCGCACTACCTGTATCCGCCCGGCGGCACCCTGCTGATGGCACCGTTCGGCTACCTGTCCTTCACGCCGTCGCGGTACCTGTTCATCCTGATCAACACCGTGGCCATCCTGATCGCCTGGTACCTGCTGCTGCGGTTGTTCAACTTCACGCTGTCCTCGGTGGCCGCGCCCGCCTTGCTGCTGGCCATGTTCTGCACGGAAAGCGTCACCAGCACGCTGGTGTTCACCAACATCAACGGCTGCGTGTTGCTGGCCGAGGTGCTGTTCTTGCGCTGGCTGCTGGACGGGAAGGTGCGGCACCAGTGGTGGGCCGGGCTCGTGATCGGGTTGACGCTCACGCTCAAACCGGTGCTGGGGCCGTTGCTTCTGCTGCCGCTGCTGAACCGCCAGTGGCGGACGCTGGTGCCCGCGTTCCTGGTCCCGATCGCCATCAACGCGGCCGCCTGGCCGCTGGTCAGCGATCCGGCCGACTTCGTCACGCGCACGCTGCCCTACATCGGCGGCGTCCGGGACTACTTCAACAGCTCGATCGAGGGCAACGGCGTGTACTTCGGCCTGCCCACCTGGCTGATCGTCTTCCTGCGGCTTCTGTTCACGGCGCTCGCGATCGGCGCGCTGTGGCTGCTCTATCGCTATTACCGCACCCGCGACCCGCTGTTCTGGTTCACCAACTCGTCGGGCGTGCTGCTGCTGTGGTCGTGGCTGGTGTTGCCGCTGGCCCAGGGTTACTACTCGATGATGCTGTTCCCGTTCTTGATGACGGTCGTGCTGCGGAGTTCCCTGATCCGCAACTGGCCGGCTTGGCTGGGGATCTATGGATTTCTCACGCTCGACGACTGGTTGATCTACCGGTACATGAGGTACGGCCGCGCGCTGCACTACCTCAAGATCACCTACGGCTGGTCGCTGCTGCTGATCGTGGTGTTCACGGTGCTCCTGTTCCGTTACCTCGATGCGAAGGCCGAGGACCGGCTGGCCGACGGCATCGATCCGGCGTGGGTGCCGGTTGGGCGTGATGGCGCTCGGTGATCGCCGGGCGCGGCTCGACGCCGGGCGCGGCGGGTCACCGCAAATGGCGCTAGCGTGGAGGCATGAGTAGCCCGAAGCTCCAACTCTCCGACGACGAGTGGCGCCAGAAGCTGACGCCCGAAGAGTTCCACGTGCTGCGTCGCGCCGGCACCGAGCGGCCGTTCACCGGTGAGTACACCGACACCAAAACCGAAGGCATTTACCAGTGCCGGGCGTGTGGCGCCGAATTGTTCCGCAGCACAGAGAAATTCGAGTCGCACTGCGGCTGGCCGTCGTTCTTCGACCCGGCCGACTCCGACGCGGTGATCCTGCGGCCCGACCACTCGATGGGGACCACGCGCACCGAGGTGCTGTGCGCGAACTGCCACAGCCACCTGGGCCACGTGTTCACCGGCGAGGGCTACCCGACGCCGACCGATCAGCGCTACTGCATCAACTCCATCTCGCTGCGCCTGGTGCCCGCGGGGACGTAATCCCTTTCGGGCGCCGCCGCCGCGCGTCGGCTGCCGCGTCGCGTCGGCTGTCGGCTGCCTGGTGTCGGCTGCCGCGACACTTAAACCACGCAGACGACACGCCGCAAGGCTCCGCCATCGTTTAAGTCTCGCGGAGCCTGCGGGAGCGTCGTGACGTCTTTCCCGGTGTGGACGACGTGTTTGTCGGCAGCGAGGCATTGCGGCGGGGAGCCCTGAGCCGGCACCAGCTGCGAGCTCAGTTTCGCGCGATATATCCCGACGTCTATCTGCCGGCCCACGCCACGCCGTCGCTCCGGACGCGTTCCGTTGGGGCGTGGTTGTGGTCGGACCGCCGCGGCGTGCTCGCCGGACTTGCCGCGGCCGCCCTACATGGTTCGCGATGGATCGACGACGACGAGCCGATCGAGCTGATTTGGCGAAATCCGCATCCACCGACGGGCGTGATCGCCCGCAACCAGCGAGTCGGACCCGACGAGGTCACCCGTGTCAACGGGCTGCGGGTGACCTCTCTCGCGAGGACGGCGTTCGATTTGGCCAGGCGGCCGCCCAGCGGCGAGGCGGTAGCGCGACTCGATGCGCTGATGCGCGCGACCCCGTTCTCGAGCGAGGAGGTCATGCTGCTCGCCAAGCGTCACGCAGGGGCCCGCGGACTGCGGACGCTGCGCACAGCGCTTCCGCTGGTCGACCCGGGCGCGGCATCCCCGAAGGAAACGTGGCTGCGGTTGCTGCTGATCGACGCCGGGCTTCCCGCTCCCATGACGCAGATACCGGTGCAGGTGAACTGGCGACTCGTTGCCGTCCTCGACATGGGTTGGGAGGAATACAAGGTGGCCGTCGAGTACGACGGCGACCACCATCGCACCAACCGCACCCAGTATGTGCGGGACCAGGATCGGCTCCGCAAGCTTGCCGAGCTTGGCTGGGTTGTGATCCGGGTGATCGCCGAGGACAAGCCCGACGACGTGGTACACCGCGTGCGGGCCGCCCTCGCCCGTCGTGGATGCCGCGACACTTAAACCACGCACACGACACGCCGTAAAGTCCCGCCACGGTTTAAGTCTCGCGGAAGGAGCGAGCCTGGCGCGAACGCGGGCCGCCTCGCTCGAGGCAGGCCGCCAAGTGGGACGAACTCAGTCCACCCGGGTGGCGTGCACTTCCCAGAATGGGGCGTGCGCGCGTGCGCCCTCGAGCCAGGGCTCGACCACGCGGAAGCGCTCGAGCAACTCCCGGGCCTGATCGGCCATGTCGGGATTGCGCGCGGCCATCAGCTCGATGGACTCGACGCTGATGTTGACCTGATAGGTGGTGGGGCCGAGATACGTGATCTCCCAGCCGCCCGCGGGAAGCACGTCGCGGAAGTCGTTCTCGGACAACGACCGCAGCATCTTGAAGCCGTTGATGTTGTGTTGGCCGAACTCGAACATGTACAGCCGCGCGCCCGGCTTGGTCGCGCGGTGCAGCGCACGCACGTAGGACTGCCGAAGCTCGGGCTCGGTGCTGAAGGTGTGGTAAAAAGCGCAGTCGACGACCGTGTCGAACCGGCCGTCGAACCCGTCCAGCTTGGTGGCGTCGGCCAGCTCGAAATTGACCGAAACCCCGGCCTTTTCGGCGTTCTGCCGCGCGCGCTCGATGGCCCCGGCCGCCCCGTCGATGCCCGTCGCCGCGTAGCCTTTCGAGGCGTAGTAGATCGCGTGATGGCCCGGCCCGGTGCCCGGGTCGAGCACCTCGCCCTTGATCGCGCCCAGCGCAACCAGCTGCTGGACCACCGGCTGGGGTCCGCCGATGTCCCACGGCGTCGCGGTGGGCAGGCCGTGCGACGTCCGCTCGTCGCGGTACATCTGCTCGAAGCGGGTGGGATCGTTGGGGTCGAAAGCGGTCGTCATGGCAGCGCGTTCACCAGCTGCTCGACCGACACCCGCGGACCGGTGAAAAACGGTGTCTCCTCGCGGGTATGCCGCCGCGCGTCGGTCGCGCGCAGCTCGCGCATCAGGTCGACGATGCGGTGCAATTCGGGCGCCTCGAAGGCCAGCAGCCATTCGTAGTCGCCGAGGGCGAACGCCGGCACCGTGTTGGCGCGCACGTCCTTGTACTCGCGGGCGGCCATGCCGTGTTCGGCGAGCATGCGGCGCCGTTCCTCGTCGGGCAGGAGATACCACTCATACGACCGGACGAACGGATACACGCAGATGTAGTTGCCGGGCTCCTCGCCCGCCAGGAACGCCGGGATGTGGCTCTTGTTGAACTCGGCGGGCCGGTGCAGCGCCACGCTGCTCCACACCGGTGCGCAGGCCCGTCCGAGGGTGGTGGTGCGCCGGAAGTCGGCGTAGGTGGCCTGCAGCGCTTCGATGTTTTCGGCGTGCGTCCAGATCATGAAGTCGGCGTCGGCCCGCAGGCCCGCCACGTCGTAGAGGCCGCGCACCACGACGCCGCGCTCCTCCTGCTGCTTGAAAAACCGCGACGCGTCATCGATCACGGCGTCGCGCTGTTCCCCGAGCTCGCCCGGCCGCACCGAGAAGACGGAGAACATCAGGTACCGGATCGTGGCGTTGAGGGTGTCGTAGTCGAGCTTGGCCATGGAACCTATCGTGCCACCTTCAGATCGAGGGCCTCGACCGCGCGCCCGGCCGCCCCGACGCACGCCGGCACCCCGATGCCGTCGAGGTAGCTGCCGGCCACGGCGAGCGTCGGCGGCAGACCTGCCCGAATCTCGGCGACCAGCTCCGCGTGGCCCGGCCCATACTGGGGCATGGCGTCGATCCAGCGCTGCACGCGAGCGTCGAGGGGGTCGACGGCCAGCGCGAAAACGTCGACCAGGTCGCTCACCGCCCAGCCCAGCAGCTCATCGTCGGAAACACTGGTGGCCACGTCGTCGCCGCAGCGGCCGAACGACAGCCGCAGCAGCTGGGCGTCCCCGCGGGCGCCCCATTTGCGCGACGAGAGCGTGATCGCCTTGCCCCGCAACCGCTCCCCCGTCGCGACCAGCACACCGGAGCAGTCCGGGAACGGCGTGCCGCCCGGCACGGCGAGCGCGACCACCACCGACGACGCGTTGGTGATCCGGCCTGCGGCGGCGGCGCTGCCCGGGGCGATCTCGGCGAGCAGGCGTGCCGCGCGGTGGGCCGGGACGGCCAGGATCACCGCGTCGGCGTACCAGCGCGCACCGGTGTCGTCCAGCAGCGACCAGCCGGCCTCGGCGCGGGCCAGCCGCTGCACCCCGGCCCGCACCCAGTGCGGCCGGGCGCGCGCGACGAGCGCGTCGAGCAGCACCTGGTAGCCGCCGTCGAGCGCCCCGAACACCGGAGCGCCGGTCGCCGGCGGCAGCGACTGCCGCACCGCGTCCGTCAGGCTGGAGGCGCCGCGGTCCAGGGCCGCCGCGACGCCGGGGGCCGCCGCGCGCAGACCGATGGTGGCCGCCGAGCCCGCGTACACCCCGCTCAGCAGCGGATCCACCGACCGGGTCACGACCTGCTCGCCGAACCGCTCCCCGACCAGTTCGGCCGTCGCGGGGTCGCTGCCGGGCCGCCAAGCGAGAGGCCGGCCGGGTTCGTCCTCGATGCGCGCGACGGTCGCCGCGTCGACCAATCCCGCCACCGAGGCGGCCGACGACGGAATCCCGATGACCGTGCCGGTGGGCAGCGGATGCAGGTTGCGCTGGCTGTAGATCAATGGGCGCGCGCCGGTGGACACCAGTTGGCGGTCCGACAGGCCGAGCTCGGCCAGCAGCGCCGGCATCTCGGGCCTGCGCAGGATGAACGCCTCGGCGCCCACGTCCATGGTCTGCCCGCCGACACGCTCGGTGCGCAAGATGCCACCCAGCCGGTCGGCGGGATCGAACAGGGTGATGTCAGCGTCGTCGCCCACCGCGGCGCGCAGCCGGTAGGCCGCCGTCAGCCCCGAAATCCCGCCCCCGACAACGCAATACGACGGAGAAGTCATAGGGAGTGGACCAGCGACACCAGGTCGGTCAGCACACCGGGGTCGGTGTCCGGCAGCACGCCGTGGCCAAGGTTGAAGACGTGACCGGTCGCGCCCGCGTCGACGGCTTGGCGGCCGTCCTCGACGACGGCGCGAGCGGCGCGTTCCACGGCCGGCCACCCGGCCATCAGCACCACCGGATCGAGGTTGCCCTGCAGCGCCGTGCCGGGCGCGACCCGGCCGGCCGCGTCGGTCAGCGAGGTGCGCCAGTCCACGCCCACGACCGTCGCGCCGACCGTCGACATGGCGCCCAGCAGTTCGGCGGTGCCGACCCCGAAGTGCGTCATCGGCACGCCGTATTCGGCGAGGGCGCCGAAAACCCGGGCGCTGTGCGGTTGCACGTAGGTGCGGTAGTCGGCGAGTGACAAGGCGCCCGCCCACGAGTCGAACACCTGAATGGCGTCCACCCCGGCCTCCAGCTGCACCCGCAGGAAACCGACGGTGATGTCGGTCAACTTCTCCATCAGGGCGTGCCAGCTGTCCGGTTCGGCCAGCATCATCGCCTTGGTGCGGGCGTGGTGGCGGCTCGGTCCGCCCTCGATCAGGTAGGACGCCAGGGTGAACGGCGCCCCCGCGAAGCCGATCAGCGGGACCGCGCCGAGCGCGGCCACCAGCAGCGTGACCGCATCGGAGACCGGCTGAATCCGTTGGCGGTCAAGGGGTTTCATCGCGTCGACGTCGGCGGCGGTGCGCACCGGCGACGCGATCACCGGCCCGACGCCCGCGACGATGTCCAGGTCGACGCCCGCGCCGAGCAGCGGCACCACGATGTCGGAGAACAGTATGGCCGCGTCGACGTCGTGGCGCCGCACCGGCTGCAGGGTGATCTCGCAGACCAGCTCGGCGTCGAAACAGGCCGACAGCATGTCGGTCTGGGCCCGCAGCGCCCGGTATTCGGGCAGCGAACGACCGGCCTGCCGCATGAACCACACCGGGGGCCGGCCGGGTTTGCCGCCGGTGACGGCGGCCAGATACGGCGACTCGGGGAGGTCGCGACGGGTACTCATCGTCCTCAATGCTGCCACGGCGGCGGCCCCGTCCCCGCGCTGCGTACTATCAACGTCCGTGCCAGTCAGCCAGCCTCCGGTGAATTACGGCGAGTTCCCCAGCCTGCGCTGCGAAGTGGGCGACAACGGCATCCTGACGCTGGTTCTCGACGCCCCCGGCCTCAACTCGGTCGGCCCGCAGATGCACCGCGACCTCGCCGACATCTGGCCGGCGATCGCCCGCGACCCCGACGTGCGCGTCGTGCTGGTCCGCGGCGAGGGCAAGGCCTTCTCGTCCGGCGGCAGCTTCGACCTGATCGCCGAAACCATCGGCGAGTACGAGGACCGGATCCGCATCATGCGGGAGGCCCGCGACCTCGTGCTCAATATGGTCAACTTCGACAAGCCGGTCGTCTCGGCGATCCGCGGACCGGCCGTCGGGGCGGGCCTGGTGGTGGCCCTGCTCGCCGACGTCTCGGTGGCCGGTCGCACGGCGAAGCTGATCGACGGGCACACCAAGCTGGGCGTGGCCGCCGGCGACCACGCCGCGATCTGCTGGCCGCTGCTGGTCGGCATGGCCAAGGCCAAGTACTACCTGCTGACCTGCGAAACCCTGCTCGGCGAAGAGGCCGAGCGGATCGGCCTGGTGTCCACCTGCGTCGACGACGACGACGTGCTCTCGACGGCGACGCGGATCGCCGAGGACCTGGCGCGGGGCGCGCAGAACGCCATCCGCTGGACCAAGCACAGCCTCAACTACTGGTACCGCATGTTCGCGCCCGCCTTCGAGACCTCGCTCGGCCTCGAGTTCCTCAGCTTCAGCGGCCCCGACGTGCAGGAGGGTCTGGCCGCGCATCGCGAGAAGCGGCCGGCCCGATTTACCGGCGGAAACGCCTCCTGAGCTGGCTCGATACGCCCGGATGAGGTCTGGTAACGGCTTGGTCGCGGTCGGCGCGCCTGGTTTCGCCTGTCGGCCGATGGGTCTACCGTCGGACCCTGTGACCCGTGCCGCGACGACGAAGAGCGACCGGGATGAACAGGAGCGGCGCCAAGTGACCTCAGCTGAACCGGAGCCATTCCGCGAGGCGGTAGCGGCGATGAACGGCGTCACCGTGCGGTCGGAAATCGAGCTGGGCCCGATCCGCCCACCCCAACGCCTGGCGCCCTACAGCTACGCGCTGGGGGCCGAGGTCAAACATCCCGACCGCGAGATCATCCCGGAGCGGTCCGACGGCGACGCCTTCGGCCGACTCATCCTGCTGTACGACCCGGAAGGCGCCGACGCGTGGGACGGCACCATC
>NZ_LZJB01000626.1:0-3078 GCF_001666895.1 Mycobacterium sp. E3298 | reverse complement strand
GCCGCGTTCCGTCGCCACCAGCGCGTGATCCAGGTCGCCGGCGGCATCACGATGGTCGTGCTGGCCGTCGCGCTGGTCTTCAACCTGCCGGCGATGCTGCAGCGCGCCATCCCCGACTACACGACGGCGATGCAGAACAAGATCGGCGCCGACGACATCCAGCGCACGCTGAACGCAGGCCCGGCGACACCCCCGCCCGGGACGAGCGGCCTGCAACTCAGCCCGGGCGGGGTCACCATCGACGGCGCGCTGACCGACTGCATGGAGGGCGCCACGCAGTTGCAGCAGTGCGGCCCGGCACCCGCCATCGCCGGCATCGCCGGGTGGCTCAACACCCCGGACGGCGAGCCGCTGGACCCGGCGGCGGTGCGCGGCAAGGTGGTGCTGATCGACTTCTGGGCGTACTCGTGCATCAACTGCCAGCGCGCCATCCCGCACGTAATCGATTGGTACAACCGGTATCACGACGCCGGGTTCGTCGCCATCGGGGTGCACACCCCCGAGTACGCCTTCGAACGGGTGCCCGCCAACGTGGCCAGCGGCGCCGCCGCGCTGCACATCCCCTACCCCGTCGCGCTGGACAACGGCTACACCACCTGGAACAACTACCAGAACCTCTACTGGCCGGCGGAATACCTGATCGACGCGACCGGCCAGGTGCGACACACGAAGTTCGGCGAGGGCGACTACGACGGCACCGAGAAGCTGATCCGCGAGCTGCTCGTCGGCGCGCATCCCGGCACCCGGCTGCCCGGGCCGACACATTCGCCGGACACCACGCCGCAGACCCGGCTCACGCCCGAGACGTATCTGGGGGTCGACCGAGCCCGAAGCTACGGCGGCACAGGCGAATACAAGGCGGGCACCGCGACGTTCGACTACCCGGCGTCACTGCCGGCCGACAAGTTCGCGCTGCGCGGCCGGTGGAAGCTGGACGACCAGGGCGCCACCGCCGACAGCGATGACACCGGCATCCGGCTGAGCTACACCGCCAAGGACGTCTACGTCGTCGTCGGCGGCACGGGCACCCTGACCGTGTCCCGGGACGGCAAGACGACGACGACGGCGATCGGCGGCCCACCCACGCTGCACCCGATCGTGGCCGACGAGGCCGCGCGCAGCGACCAGCTCGACATGCGGGTCAGCCCTGGGCTGCAAGTGTTTTCGTTCACCTTCGGCTAGCCGGCCGGCTTCTTGGCCAGGCTGCCCAGCATCGCGACGACCACACCGCCGATCACCAGCGCGACGCCCACGAGCAGCGTGAGGTTGAGCCATTGGTGCAGGCCCGCCTCGGCGTGGGAGACCATCACCTCGGCGATGCGCCGGATGTCGTCGGTGGTGCGGTTGAGCGCGTCGCCGACGTGGCGGGCCGCGATCTCGATGCCCGCCCAGCCGGCGGCGCCGACCAGCAGCGCGGAGACCCCGAGGCTGGTGAGTGCCTTACCGCGGCGTCGCGCGGTGGCCAGCAGCAGCACGGCGCAGACGACGCTGAGGGCGGCCGCGCCGACGCTCACCCACGGACCCCACGTGCCGAGCGGGCTCAACCGCCCCGGCCGCAGCGACCCGTGGGCCGAGGGCGCCGATGCCGTCAACGGAACCGTCAGCGTCGCGGGCACTTTCACGTTGTGGCGGCTCAGTATCCGCTGCATCGCGGCGTCCTTGAGCATCGGCGCCACGTCGATCGACCACGACTCGCCTGCGCCGTCGGCGGTGAACAACCAGCGATGCGCCGCCCGGTTCGCCTGGGCGAACAACGCCGGGAAGGCGGGCCCGGCCGTGAACGCGACAGCGGCCAGGTGCACCTCCGCCCCCTCGACCGGCTGGCGTCCGCCGGTGTGCTCCGCGATGAGCGCCATCGCGCGGTTGGCCAGTTCGTCCGCGGCGGCGGACTGCAGCGCGGGGTCGCCGGCGGCCCGCTGGGCCAGCGCGACGTAGCCGCCCTCGCTGACCACGTTCAGCTGCAGCCACACCGCCGGAACGGCCACGGCCAGCGCGACCGTGGTCGCCAGCCACAGCACCGCCCTGAAGACGGCGGCCACGATGCCCACGCCGGGAGATCCTTAAGGCGCGATTCCGCGAACGTAGGCGGCCTGCCCGAGGTGTTGGGCGCAGTCGTCGATGATGCTCACCAACCGGGCGCTGGCCGTCACCGGCGGGTCCCAGTTGGTGTCGACCACCCGCTCCAGCTCGGCTGCGGTCACGCCGGCGACGTATTCGAGCGCGAGCTTGTGCACGGCGTGGTAGTAGCCGGACAGCAGATCCACGGGCGCCTTGACCTTGGCGACCTGCTCGGGGCCGTGCCCGTAGCCGGTGTCGTTGCGCGGCAGGTCAAGCCCGAACCGGTCCACCCACCCGTCGCGCAGCCACACCTGCTCGACCCCGGCCACGTCGGCCAGCTGGATGTCTTGCACCCTCGCGCTGTGCCAGAGCAGCCAGGCGATGCTGTTGGCGCCCGGGGACACCCGGTAGTCGGCGACCGCGTCGGTCAGGCCGTCGGCGACGTCGTCGACGTGTTCGATCAACCGGGTGAACGCGTCGCGGAGCAGTTCTTGGACGGCGGCATCGGGGCTGGAGGTGTTGGCCATACCAGCGACACTAGATCCTGGCACGACCGGCGGGCGCGGTCGTAGATTATTTGCATGACTTACGACCTGATCATCCGCAACGGCACCATCGTCGACGGGCTGGGTGGTGAGCCGTACGTCGGCGACGTCGCGGTTACCGACGGGGTGATCGCGGCCGTCGGTCGGGTCAACGGCGAGCGCGCCGAGCGGGAGATCGACGCCACCGGCCTGCTGGTCACCCCGGGCTTCGTCGACCTGCACACCCACTACGACGGCCAGTCCATCTGGTCGGAACGCCTGACGCCGTCGTCGGCGCACGGCGTGACCACGGTGGTCATGGGCAACTGTGGCGTCGGATTCGCGCCGTGCCGCCAGTCCGACCACGATGTCCTGGTCGACGTGATGGCCGGGGTCGAGGACATTCCCGGCGTCGTCATGACCGACGGCCTGCCCTGGACCTGGGAGACGTTCCCCGAATACCTGGACGCGCTGGACGCCGGCAAGCGGGACGTCG
>NZ_LZJB01000625.1:0-13522 GCF_001666895.1 Mycobacterium sp. E3298 | reverse complement strand
CGCAGCGAAAACCCGGCCTGGGCAACGAAATCGGGCTCCAACTCGTCGACCGCCGCGGCGAAGGCCGGCTCGTCGGCCAGCAGCAGGCGGCCCATGCCGGCCCACTGCGACCCGCGCCCGGAGTAGACGAACACCGTGCCCGGCCCGACCGCGCCCTCGCGGGGCAACACCACCCCGGGGGCGTGCTGGCCACCCCCCAGTGCCCGCAGCCCGGCCACCGCCTGGGCACGGTCGCGGGCGACCACCGTGCCAAATCGCGCCTGCCGGGCCCGGTGATGGTTGAGGGTGTGCGCCACATCGCCGAGGGCGACCCCGGCCCCGCCACCCTGCATCCACTCGGCCAGCACCGACGCCGTCGCCGCCACCCGCCGCGCCGTCTTACCCGACACCACCAACGTCGACACCCCGCCGTCGGGGCCGGCGTCGTCGACCGGCGCCAACCCAGGGCCCTGCTCGACGATGGCGTGCGCGTTCGTCCCGCCGAGACCGAACGACGACACCGCCGCCCGGCGAGGACCCGCATCGGACGGCCATTCGATGTTCTCGACGGGCACGAAGAGCCGGGTCGACGACGCGTCGATCGCCGGATTCCACTGCGAGAAGTGCAGGTTCGGCGGGATCTGCCCGCGCTGCACCGCCAGCACCGCCTTGATGAACCCGGCCACCCCGGACGCCGCCTCCAGGTGGCCGATGTTGGTCTTCACCGCGCCGAGCGCGCACGAGCCCGGGCCGCGCCCGTAAGTGGCTGCCAGCGCTTCGAATTCGATCGGATCCCCGAGCGCCGTCCCCGTTCCGTGGGCCTCCACGTAGTTGACGCTTTCCGGTGCGATGTCGGCCGACCGCAACGCGTCGGCGATCACATCGCATTGGGCGGCCGTGTTGGGCGCGGTGATGCCGTTGGAGCGCCCGTCCTGGTTGACCGCCGAACCCCGCACCACGGCCAGCACTCGATCGCCGTCGCGCACCGCGTCGGTCAGCCGCTTGAGCACCACCACCCCCTGGCACCACACCCGCCACTGGATCGACATCGCGTCCGCCGCCCCACCGGCGTTGCGGCCCAACAGTCCCCGCGCTGCGACGGACACCCGCTCTGCGCGAAGGGGCAACGGCACCCCGATCGATGACTGGTCCTATGGGGTTGCCTGGCCCGTGCGACCGCTCCCCGATGCTCCGCCACCCGGCGGCGGTCGATGGCTGGTCGTGGGCGACACCGAGCTGACCGGCGAACTGGACCGCGTCGCCGGGTCCCAAATCGGCATCGAGGGCCTGGAGTCCGGCGCCCTCGCCGACGAAGAGGCACTGCACGGGGCGCTCAACGGTGTCGACCGCGTGCTCTACGCGCCGCCCGCCTCCGGAACGTCGGTCGCGGTCGCCTATCAGCTGTTCCACCACACCCGCCGGCTCACCGCGGCCATGGCGGCCGCCGCCACGCCAGCGAAGCTGTTCATCGTCACCCGCAACGGCCAACCGACCACCGAGGGCGACCGCGCCAACCCCGCACACGGGGCGCTGTGGGGCCTGGGACGCACCCTCGCACTCGAACACCCCGAAATCTGGGGCGGCATCATCGATCTGGACGGCTCGGTGCCCGCACGGTGTGGAGGTTGGTGCGGAAGGTGATGGTGTCGTCGGTATCGCGTTGCAGGGTACCGAGACTCAGATAGCTGGTGGCCGGCTTTCCTTCCCCCAGGGTGTCGAGTACGGCTTGGGTGAGCAGGGGGTGTGCGCTGATTTCGATGAAGGTGTGGTGGTCGGTGCCGGCGTGGGCGATGGCTTGGTGGAAGTGGACGGGGTTGCGCATGTTGGTGGCCCAGTGGTCGGCGTCGAAGACCGGGCGGGTGTCGAGGTCGGGGTAGGTGGTGGAGATGATCGGGATGCGTGGCGGTTGGGGGGTCAGGTCGGCCAGTTCCGCGCGCATCGGGGGTTGCAGGGGGTCCATGGCCGGGTTGTGCGGGGAGACTTCGATGTTGACCCGGCTGGCGAACCGGTTGTGGGCGCGGACCTCGGCGATGAGCTGATCGATCTGGTCGGTGGGTCCGGCGATGACGGTTTGGCGGGGGGAGTTGTAGATGCCCAGGGTGATTTCGGGGTGCTCGGCGATCAGCGCCTCGGTGGCGGGCGCGTCGAGCTCCAGCAGGGCCATGCCGCCGTGCCCGGACAGCGGGGCCATCAACCGCGATCGCGTCGCGGTCACCCGCAATCCCTGGGCGGGCGTGAGCGCACCGGCCACCACGGCGGCGGCGACTTCGCCCATGGAGTGGCCGATGACCAGGTCGGGGGTGATGCCGTGGGCGCGCCACAGCGCGGTCAGCGCCAGCTGCATGCCGATCAGGCCCAGCTGGATCTGTTCGATGCCGACCAGTTCGCTGCCGGTGGCGATCACCTCGCGCAGCGAAAACCCGGCCTGGGCAACGAAATCGGGCTCCAACTCGTCGACCGCCGCGGCGAAGGCCGGCTCGTCGGCCAGCAGCAGGCGGCCCATGCCGGCCCACTGCGACCCGCGCCCGGAGTAGACGAACACCGTGCCCGGCCCGACCGCGCCCTCGCGGGGCAACACCACCCCGGGGGCGTGCTGGCCACCCCCCAGTGCCCGCAGCCCGGCCACCGCCTGGGCACGGTCGCGGGCGACCACCGTGCCAAATCGCGCCTGCCGGGCCCGGTGATGGTTGAGGGTGTGCGCCACATCGCCGAGGGCGACCCCGGCCCCGCCACCCTGCATCCACTCGGCCAGCACCGACGCCGTCGCCGCCACCCGCCGCGCCGTCTTACCCGACACCACCAACGTCGACACCCCCGGATCGGCGTCTGGCCGAACCGCCGGGGCGACGTCCTGGCCCTGCTCGATCACCACGTGCGCGTTCGTCCCGCCGAATCCGAACGAGGACACACCGGCCCGGCGCGGGTGCTCGCGGACCGGCCAACTGGTTTGAGTCCGAACGACTTTCATCCGCAACTCGTCGAACGGGATGTGCGGGTTCGGGCTTTCGAAGCGCTGGTTCGGCGGGATCTGGCCGCGCTGCACCGCGAGCACCGCCTTGATGAAGCCCGCGATGCCCGCGGCCGCCTCCGTGTGGCCGAGATTCGTCTTGATCGCGCCGATGAGCAGGGGGGCGTCCTCGGGACGTCCGCGGCCGAGCACCGTGCCGAGTGCTCGTGCTTCGATGGGGTCGCCCAATAGTGTTCCGGTGCCGTGTGTTTCGACGTAGTCGACGTCGCTGGGCTGCATCCCGGCGTTGCTGTAGGCGGCTCGCAGGACGGCCATCTGCGCCGCGGGGTTGGGGGCCATCAGCCCGTTGGACCGCCCGTCCTGGTTGATCGCCGAGCCGCAGATCACGGCCAGTACCCGGTCGCCGTCCCGCTGCGCGTCGGTCAGCCGCTTGAGCACCACGACCCCCGCGCCCTCGCCGCGGACGAACCCGTCCGCCGCTGCGTCGAACGCGCGGCACTTACCCGTCGGCGATAGGGCGCCCACCTGGTCGAAGCCGCGAAACACCGCCGGTGACAACAACAGATTCACGCCGGCGGCGATCGCCAACTGGGAATCTTCGGTCCGAAGGCTCTGGCAGGCCAGGTGGATGGCCACCAACGACGACGAGCACGCCGTGTCGACCGCCACCGAGGGGCCGCGCAGGTCGAGGAAATACGAGAGGCGGTTCGCGATGATGCTCATCGCTCCGCCGGTGTTGCTCCAGCCGTCCACCCCGCAGAAGTCGTTCGAGGCGATGGCCCCGTATTCGCTCAGGCATGCACCGGCGAAGACCCCGGTCTGTGACCGGCGCAACGAGCTTGGCGGAATTCCCGCATGTTCCAACGCTTCCCAGGCGACTTCCAGCAGCAGGCGTTGCTGGGGGTCCATCTTGTCGGCTTCGCTCGGGGAGATCTCGAAGAACTCCGCGTCGAAGGCATCGACGTCCGGCAGGAACGATCCCCAGCGCGTCGTCCGGGCGAGCGCCGCCGCCACGTCGGGTGAGCCGGACTCGAACGGCTGCCACCGTTCAGGCGGCACCTGACCGATCGAGTAACCGCGCTCGCAGAGGAATTTCCATAACGCCTCGGGCCCGGCAATGCCGGGGAATCGGCACCCCATTCCGATGACGGCGATCGGCTCGTCGAGTGAGTTACGAGCCGGGCGCTTGAGTGTGGCGTCCGGCTCCGGCTCGGACTCGGGCGCGGTGAGGTAGGCGGCCAGAGCGTTGATGGTCGGGTTTTGCCAGAAATCCACGGGGGATACCTTCTTGCCCAACAACTCTGACAGTTCGCCGGAGAGCACCACCACCTCGCGGGAACTAACGCCGAGGTCGGCCAACGACAGGTTGGGATCGACTTCGTCAGGGGTGCAACCGATGTTGGTCACCAAGTAGTCCACTAACCAGTGGCGGAGGTCGTCTTCGCCACCGATGCCTGACGTCATACCGTCACGTCCAGCCTTATGAATCCGTCGCTTTGGTAGCGCTCGACGCATGCCGAGCGCCGAACCTTACCGCTGGTGGTGATCGGGATGGATCCCGGTGACACCAGAACGAGGTCGGCGATGCGCACGCTGTGCGACTTCGAGATCGCCGACGTGACTTCGCGTTTCACCGAACGCAGGCGCAGCAGTGCCTCTTCCTCGGACGCTCCGCGCCCCTTCAGCTCGATGATTGCGACCAGTTGCTCGGTGATGTCGTCCGGCACCGAGATGGCCGCGACCCGGCCGCCGGTGATCTCCTGGATGGTTGCCTCGATGTCGTCGGGATAATGATTGCGCCCGTCGACGATGAGCAGGTCCTTGATGCGGCCCATGATGAACATCTCGCCGTCGGCGATGACGCCCAGGTCGCCCGTCCGCAACCATGGACCCTTCGGACAGCCCGGAGCCGGGTTGACCAGTTCGGCCTGGAAAACGCGTGCCGTCTGTTCCGGCTTTCGCCAGTAGCCCAGGGCCACGTGGTCGCCGCGCACCCAGATCTCCCCGACCGTGCCCGCGGGGCTCTCGGTCATCGTCTCGGGGTTGACGATTCGCATGGCGGCGGGATCGGGTGAGCCATAACTGATGAGCTCGGTGCCGACCATCCCCTCGGTCCCGCACGGTCGGGCCCGGCCGGCGGTCAAGTGCTCATAGTCGAACCGGACCGTCTTGAGCATGGTGCCGGGTTCGGGACCCCCCACGTACAGGGTCGCTTCGGCGAGGCCATAGCAGGGCCGGACCGTCGTCGGGCGCAGGTTGAAGGGGGCGAAGCGGTCGGTGAAGCGCTTGACGGTGGCCACGTGGATTCGTTCGCTGCCGCTGACGATCGTCTGCACTTCGGCGAGGTCGAGTCCCGCCATGTCGTCATCCGATGTCCGGCGCACCGCCAGTTCGAAAGCGAAATTGGGTGCCGCGGAAAAGCACTGACCATTGGTGGCAAGCATTTTCATCCAACGGGCCGGGCGTTGCAGGAACGCCATCGGACTCATCAGCACAGCGCTGCGGTTTGTCACCAGCGGCGCACAAACTCCCAGAATCAGCCCCATGTCGTGGAACAAGGGCAGCCACGACACCAGAGAAAGGTTTGCCGGGAGGTTTTCCGGTTCACCGAAGAAGGCGTACATACATTGCGTCACATTGGTGACGACATTCTTGTGCGACACGATCACGCCGGCCGGTGTGCGCGTAGAACCGGACGTGTATTGCAGATAGCCCGCACCCGACGCGAACTGCTGAGCGGGCGGCAGTTCGCGAGTGGATTCCAGGTCCAGCAGGTCGACTTCGATGACTAGTGGCGCGGGGTGGCCGTCCTGGCCGCAGGCGTACTTGTTGACGTCGCTGACCACGGCCGACGTGGTGAGAATGGCGACCGGATTGCAATCCCGCAGTACGGAGGAGATCCGGTCGTCGTGGACCCCGTAGAGCGGTGTGGACAGCGGAACGGCGATGAACCCGGCCTGTAGCGCGCCGAAGAAGGCCGCGACGTATTCCAGTCCCTGCGGCGCCAGGATGGCCGCACGGTCTCCGGGCGAGCCGCAGAGTGACAGCTCGTCAGCAATGATGCGGGCGCGGCGGTAAACCTGGGCCCAGGTGAGGCGCTCGGCAAACCCGGCGGGGTCTTGCTCATAGTCGATGAACGTGAAGGCGGTTGCGCCGGGCTGCCGCTCGGCTCGCTCCTGCAGCAAATCGGGGATGGACGTGTCGGTAACCGGCATTTGTGGCCCTTCCAGTTCGCTGACGCCGTTCGTGACGTGCACGCATCTCGCGTGCGGCGCGAAGAGCGGCTTCCCCGGTTACCGACAACCACTCTTGTGAAGCAACCTAAGCATTCTTTGCGGACGAGACCCTCCGATTTACAAAATCAAAAAGAGATGTAGCCCACACCACAGTGCCTGTCGGGGGCTGCGCTCCTGCCGAGATCTGTCTGGCGGATCTTGCACGATATATATGTAGTACGCGCCCGTGGCGTATGGTGCACCTGTTATACGAGTGACAAATAGTGATCAGACGGGTGAGGGCGACTCGGTTTGCACCGGGCGACAGGCTTGGGTCCGTTGTAGTCCCAGCGCCCGGTTTTGACAACCCCTGGCGGTGTGGATATCCGCGGCGGGATGCGACGCCGGCTCGTGTCCTGACCGAACGGCGGGTACCCAGCGGCCGGCCCCGCCGGCATCCCCGGCCGCGGGGAGTCGCCGCCGGCAAACTCGCGGGCGAAGCGGCAGCAGGGCCGCAGGCGGTCGGCCCGATCCGCTGACTGGCCTGCGGCCGCCCGCGCAGCTATCTACTCGTGCACCGGTCGAGGACCGCTTCCTCGATGTCTTTTGCGAGCTCTGGCAAATTGTTGTTCAGGTAGAAGTGGTCACCGGGAAACACCCGAATGCGGAAATCGTCGGTAGTGCGATCGCACCAGGCCAGCATGTTCTCCTCGGCCACGATGATGTCGTTGTCCCCGACGAACGCGTAGATCGGACACGACACCTTGACTTCCGGCGGGTGGGTATAGCCCGCGATCGCCCGGACGCTTTGCAGCGTGGGCAGGATCGTCAGGGCGAATTCATCGTTGGCAAGCAGCTCGGGGTTGGTGTCGGTCACCTGGGCGACGACGTTGAGGATGTCGCGGTCGGAGCCCTGCAGCTCCTTGTAGCGGATGTGGCCGGGCGCCGCACTCGACGACACGAACAGGGCGGAGACCGGTTGCCCGGCGGACTGGAACCTCAGTGCCACCTCGAAGGCCATCAGGCCGCCCATGCTGTGGCCGAAGAAGGCCAGCGGTGCATCGGCCGGCGCGGAAGGCGCCATCATCGAATAGATTTCGTCCGCGAGCGCGGGAATGCTCGGCAGCTGGGTCAGGCCCTTGGCGCGCCCGGGATATTGGACGGCGACGCGTCTTACGTCCGCAGAGAATGCCTTGGCGAATGGAACGTAATAGCTCGCCGATCCGCCCGCATGCGGGAATATATAAAGCGTCGGCGCGGGCTGTCGCGCGTTGCCGCTATCCGGGTCCGTGGGCCTGTTCACCGCGCCACCCTATCCCGAGGTGATTCGCCGCTCGCCGGTATCGCCACGGCGATATTCGCCCGCCTCGTCGGCCTGCGCGGCGCCGGCGCAGAAGTGCTGGAACAATCGAGCTTGTGATCCGATTGTCGCCCGATTTCTGGCGCTTTTCGCCTCGAATTTCCCGCGTGCCGGGGAGCGTGGGCGCCGCGACGCCGGGTGGCCGCGGGCAGCTGCCCGGGCGGATGGGGCCGGGGCGGTCAAATGTCCGACACACCGGCCCGCCACCGCTGTCACAAGGGCAACACCAGGCACACTGGTAACAACAGGATTTTGCAGACGCCAGGAGGATATGGCCGTGTACCGAGTCTTTGAAGCGCTCGACGAACTGAGCGCCATCGTTGAAGAAGCGCGCGGCGTTCCGATGACGGCCGGCTGCGTGGTGCCCCGCGGTGACGTGCTGGAACTGATCGACGACATCAAGGATGCGATCCCTGGCGAGCTTGACGACGCCCAGGACGTCCTCGACGCGCGTGACTCGATGTTGCAGGACGCCAAGTCGCACGCCGAATCCATGGTGTCCTCGGCGACCACCGAGTCGGAGTCGATGCTCAACCACGCCCGCGCGGAGGCCGACCGGCTGTTGTCGGACGCAAAATCGCAGGCCGACCGCATGGTGAGCGAGGCGCGCCAGCACAGCGAGCGGATGGTCGGTGAGGCGCGCGAGGAGGCGATGCGCATCGCCACCGCGGCGAAACGCGAGTACGAGGCCAGCGTCGGCCGCGCCCAGGCCGAGGCCGACCGGCTGCTGGAGAACGGCAACATCTCCTACGAGAAGGCCGTTCAAGAGGGCATTAAGGAGCAGCAGCGCCTGGTGTCGCAGAACAGCGTGGTAGAGGCCGCCAACGCCGAGGCCACCCGTCTGATCGACTCGGCGCACGCCGAGGCCGACCGGCTGCGCGGTGAATGCGACATCTACGTCGACAACAAGCTCGCCGAGTTCGAGGAATTCCTCAATGGCACGCTGCGCTCCGTCGGGCGCGGACGTCACCAGCTCCGGACGGCGGCGGGCACGCACGACTACGCGGTGCGCTGACGCCTGCGGGAGGCCGTGCCCTGGCATTATGCGGCGCGCGCCGTAGGATTTCTCCTATGACGCGGCAGCACAGCACCACCTCCCAGCGCCGTCTGAGCTCGCCGATGTCGATCGACATCACCAAGCTTGGGCGACGCCCGGGAGCGATGGTGACTTTGCGCAAGAGCGTGCCCAGCCCGTCGCGCATCGGGCTGGACATGATCGCCATCGCACAGGACGCGCCGTTGGATCTGGACCTGCAAATTCAGTCCGTCTCCGAGGGCGTCTTGGTGACCGGGACGGTGGACGCCCCCACGGTCGGCGAATGCTCCCGGTGCCTGACCCCGGTCAACGGTCGGGTGCAGGTCAGCCTGACCGAGCTGTTCGCCTATCCCGACAGCACGACGGAGGCGACCACCGAGGAGGACGAGGTCGGTCACATCGTCGACGACACCGTCGACCTCGAGCAGTCGATCGTCGACGCCGTGGGGCTGGAGCTGCCGTTCGCGCCCCTGTGCACGCCCGACTGCCCCGGGCTGTGTCCTGAATGCGGGATCGCGCTCGCGGCCGAGCCCGGCCATCGGCACGACCGCATCGACCCGCGGTGGGCCAAGCTGGCCGGCCTGTTTCCCGAGCCCGACGCGCCGCGGGGTGAGCAATGACGTCACGCCAGGAACTGCTCGACGCGCTCGGGGTCGAGCTCCCCGACGAGCTGCTCTCGCTCGCGTTGACGCATCGCAGCTATGCCTACGAGCACGGCGGCCTGCCCACCAACGAACGTCTGGAATTTCTCGGCGACGCCGTGCTGGGTCTGACCATCACCGACGAGCTCTACCACCGCCACCCCGACCGCTCGGAGGGCGACCTGGCCAAGCTGCGGGCCAGCGTCGTCAACACCCAGGCACTGGCCGACGTCGCCCGCAAGCTGTCCCCGGACGGCCTGGGCGTTCACCTGTTTCTCGGGCGCGGGGAGGCCAACACCGGCGGCGCCGACAAGTCGAGCATTCTGGCCGACGGGATGGAATCGCTGCTGGGCGCCATCTATCTGCAGCACGGGATCGACACCGCGCGCGAGGTCATCCTGCGGCTGTTCGGCGGGCTGCTGGACGCCGCGCCCACGCTGGGGGCCGGGCTGGATTGGAAAACCAGCCTGCAGGAGCTGACCGCCGCTCGCGGCATGGGCGCGCCGTCCTACGTCGTCACCTCCACCGGCCCGGACCACGACAAGGAGTTCACCGCGGTCGTCGTCGTGATGGACACCGAGTACGGGTCCGGGGTGGGGCGCTCCAAGAAGGAGGCCGAGCAGAAGGCCGCGGCGGCCACCTGGAAAGCGCTCGACGAGCTGGACCCGGCCGACAAGACGTCCGTCTAGATCGATGGTGATGACCCGCTTCGCCCGGCTTCGCCGCGCTTGCGATCATCACTAGGGCCGGTGGTGATGACCCGCTTCGCCCAGCTTCGCCGCGCTTGCGATCATCACTTGGGCCGGTGGTGATGACCCGCTTCGCCCGGTTTCGCCGCGCTTGCGATCATCACTAGGTGCCCGAGCTACCCGAAGTCGAGGTGGTGCGCCGCGGCTTGCAGGCCTGGGTCGTCGGCAAAACGATCACGGCCGTTCGGGTGCATCACCCGCGCGCGGTGCGCCGCCACGAGGCCGGCCCCGCCGACCTCACCGCCCGGCTGCTCGACGCGCGCATCACCGGCACCGATCGGCGCGGCAAGTACCTGTGGCTGCTGCTCGACGGCCCGGGGGACCCGGACACGGCCCTGGTGGTGCACCTCGGCATGAGCGGGCAGATGCTGCTGGGGCAGGTGCCGCGCGCCGACCACGTGCGCATCTCGGCCCTGCTCGACGACGGGACCGTGCTGAGCTTCGCCGACCAACGCACCTTCGGCGGCTGGATGCTCGCCGACCTGGTGAGCGTCGACGGCAGCGCCGTTCCGGCGCCCGTCGCACACCTGGCCCGCGACCCGCTGGACCCGCTTTTCGACCGCGACGCCGTCGTGAACGTCTTGCGGCGCAAGCACTCCGAGATCAAGCGGCAGCTCCTGGATCAGACCGTCGTGTCGGGCATCGGCAACATCTACGCCGACGAGGCGCTATGGCGGGCGAAGGTCAACGGGGCCCGGATCGCGGCGACCTTGAGCCGCCGCCGCCTGGGCGCAATCCTGGACGCGGCGGCGGACGTGATGCGCGACGCGCTGGCCCAGGGCGGAACGTCGTTCGACTCGCTGTACATCAACGTCAACGGCGAATCCGGCTACTTCGACCGGTCGCTGGACGCATATGGCCGCGAAGGGCAGAACTGCCGGCGCTGCGGCGCGGTGATACGCCGGGAGAAGTTCATGAACCGGTCGTCGTTCTACTGCCCGAGATGTCAGCCGCGCCCCCGCCTTTGAGCGTGCGAGCAGGGCTTTGAGTGTGCGCCCACGGCGGCGACACGCCGACGGACGTCACCCGGGGCGCACACTCGATGGGCGCCGGCCCGACGTTTGCAAGAAAGGTGAGGTTATCCTCACCTCGCGTCGTTATCCTGGGTGGCATGGTGAACCGATGGAGTCGGGTCGGCTAGTGCGGAGCTCACTTCGTGGATCGGGTTCGCCGACCGTGCTGGCTCAGCTCGCGCCGGGCCAGCGGGCGACCATCCTGGGCGTGGCGCCGGCGGCGTCTCCCGTGGTGGCGGGGCGACTGCGGCAGCTTGGCTTCCGGCCGGCGTCGGACGTCGAGGTCATCCGGCGTGCGCCGATGGGCGACCCGACCATCTACCGCGTCCAAGACACCGAGCTGTGCCTGCGCCGCCGCGAGGCGCGGCTGATCCAAGTCGACCCGGGGAGCGTCGCATGACGTCCTGCCACGAGGAAGGCGCCGCGGTCGCGGTTGCCGGTGCGGCGCGGGTCGCGCTGGTGGGCAGCCCCAACGCGGGCAAGACGTCGGTGTTCAACCACCTCACCGGGCTACGCGCCAAGACCGGCAACTATCCGGGCGTCACCGTGGGTCGCAGGGTCGGCATCGCGAAGATGGACGGCGTCGAGATCGCCGTCGAGGATCTGCCCGGCACCTACAGCTTGCAGCCCATCAGCCCGGACGAACAGGTAGTGGCCGACCTGCTGGCCGGCAACGTCGCCGAAGCCGGCCGTCCCGACGCGATCGTGCTGGTGGCCGACGCCACCACGCTGCACCGCTCGATCACGCTGGTGGCCCAGGTGATGCGGCTCGACGTCCCGTGCCTGTTGGCGCTGACCATGACCGACGAGTTGACCGCGCGCGGCGGCCGCATCGACGTCGGCGCCTTGTCGACGGCGCTGGGCATCCCGGTGCTCCCGGTCATCGCGCACCGCGGCGGGGGCATCGACAGCCTGCGCGCCCAACTGGTGTCCTTCGACCGGTGGCAGCGTCCCCCGATTCTGCCGCCGGGTGACGACGACGCCGTCGACGCCTGGGGCAAGTCGGTGCTGCGTGCCGCCGAATACGTTGCGCCGCAGCCGGATCAGCGCACGCGCGGCATCGACAGGATCGTGCTGCACCCGCTGTGGGGAACCGTCATCTTCTTCGCGGTGATGTTCTGCTTCTTCCAGGTCGTCTTCACCGTCGCCGCGCCCCTGCAGGACCGCGTCAGCCAGGGCCTCGGCTGGCTCGGCACGCTGGTCAGCGACCACGTCGGCAACTATGTGGTGCGGGGTCTGCTCGGCCAGGGACTCATCGGCGGCGTGGGGACGGTGCTCCAGTTCATCCCGCAGATCGTGTTGCTGTTCTTGCTGATCGCGCTGCTGGAGAACGTCGGCTACATGGCGCGAGCGGCATTCCTGATGGACCGGGTGATGGCCACGACGGGTCTGGAGGGTCGCGCCTTCGTCGCGATGCTCTCTTCGTTCGCCTGCGCCATCCCGGGGATCATGGCCACCCGGACGCTGCCGTCGTCGCGCGACCGGATCGCCACCATCATCACGGCGCCGTTGATGACCTGCTCCGCCCGGCTCCCCGTCTTCACCCTGCTGGTGGGGCTGCTGGTCTCGCCGCAGACCCAATGGTGGGGGTTCAGCGCGCAGGGTGTGGCGATGTTCTTGCTATATCTGTGTGGGGGCACCTCGGCCCTGATCGCGGCGTCGTTGTTCAAGTCGACGATCCTGCGCAGCGATCTGCTCCCGTTCACGATGGAGCTGCCCCCGTATCGTTTCCCATCGCCCAAGAACGTGCTCATCACCATGTGGGATTCGGCGAAGGTGTTCCTGCGCAAGGCCGGAACCATCATCCTGGGCACCTCGGTGGTGCTCTGGGTGCTGCTCAATCTTCCGGCGCGCCCAGCGGAGACCGCGCACATGTCGCCGACGGAGACCACCGCCTACGTGATGGACCACAGCTACGCCGCCGACGTCGGAAAGGCGATCGGGCCGGTGTTCAAGCCACTCGGTTTCGATTGGCACATCAACGTCGCCCTGCTCGGTTCCTTCTCGGCGCGTGAGGTTTTCGTGTCCACCCTCGGTCAGGTGTCGGCGGCGACGAGTCCCGACGACCCGCATGAGGCCCTGGTCACGATGGCCGACGACGACGGCCACAAGGTGTTCACCGCCCCTACCGTCATCGCGCTGATGGTGTACTTCATCTTCGCGCTGCAGTGCATGTCCACCGTCGCGGTGATGCGCCGCGAGACCAACTCGTGGCGGTGGCCCGCGTTCGCGTGGTCCTACATGTTCGTCCTCGCCTGGACGATGGCGTTTGCGGCCCGCTCGATCGCGGTCGGAGTGGGCGCATGATTCCGATCCACGCCACCGCGACCGCGGACCCGCGTCAGCTGCGCTGGGTGGTCCCGCCCGACCGGCTGCCGGCGCGCGGCGCGGTCAGGGGCGCCCCCGGCCGGCTGGGCGCCCTGCTGGGCAGCGGGGTGATCACCGAGCTCGTTGTGGGCGCCGGGGACATCCTGATCACGATCGGCGCCGGCAGCAGCTGGCGTGAACTGGGAGACGACGTCCGCGAGGCGCTCGGCGAGGCGCTGCTGGACCCTCAGGGC
>NZ_LZJB01000624.1:0-21040 GCF_001666895.1 Mycobacterium sp. E3298 | reverse complement strand
AGGAGCAGACCCAGCCCGATGAAATGCGCGCCGCCGTCACGCGGCTGGACCAGGCGGTGTCGGACCTGGTGACCGAGCACAACGGGGTCCGCCCGGTCGAACAGGGTGAGGGCGACAGCTTCGTGGTCGCCTTCGCCCGGGCGAGCGACGCGGCCGGGTTTGCGCTCGGTCTGCAACTGACGGCACTTGCGCCGATCCATCTGCGAATCGGACTGCATACCGGCGAGGTCCAACTGCGCGACGAGGCAAATTACATCGGACCGACGATAAACCGCGCCGCGCGGCTGCGCGACCTGGCTCACGGCGGCCAGACGGTCCTATCGGCCACGACAAGCGACCTGCTCGCCGACGGGCTGCCTCCCGACGCGTGGATGCTTGAGCTGGGCACCCACCCGCTGCGGGATCTGCCGCGGCCCGAACGGGTGACGCAGCTTTGTCACGCCGACCTCCGCAACGACTTTCCGCCGCTCCGCTCGACGAAACACACAGGGCGCTTGAATCTTCCGCCGCAATTCACCAGTTTCGTCGGCCGCGGCGCCGAGGTCGCGGCCGTGCGACGGATCATCACCGACGGACGGTTGGTGACGCTCACGGGCGCCGGCGGCGTGGGAAAGACCCGGCTGGCGGTGCAGATTGCGGACCGGCTCGATGACGATTTCGAAGACGGGGTGTGGTACGTCGACCTGGCGCCCATCGCCGATTCCGGCGTTGTCCCGGTCACGGTGACGCGAGCGTTGGGGCTGCCCGACCAGGCGGGGCGTTCGACAATCGACACGCTCACACGTTTCGTAGCCGGCCGGCGCATGCTCGTCCTCCTCGACAATTGCGAGCACCTGATCGACGCCTGCGCCTCGCTCTCGGTCGCGCTGTTGGCGGCTTGCCCGGGCGTGACCATCCTCGCGACAAGCCGTGAACCGCTGCGGGTGGCCGGCGAGGTCGCGTGGGCGGTGCCCTCACTGACGCTGGCTGACGAGGCGGTGACCCTCTTTTCCGACCGCGCCCGCCACGTCCGGCCCGATTTTACTGTGACCAAGGATAATTCGGAAACGGTCATCGAGATCTGCCGGCGTCTCGATGGAATCCCGCTGGCGATAGAGCTGGCCGCCGCGCGGGTTCGGGCACTGTCGTTGGAGCAGATTCTCGACAGCTTGCGCAACCGCTTTCGGCTCCTGACCGGCGGTTCGCGAACAGCCGTACGCCGCCAGCAGACGTTGCGGGCCTCGGTCGACTGGTCGCACGCGCTACTGACCGAACCCGAACGAGTCCTGTTCCGCCGCGTCGCAGTGTTCATGGGCGGCTTTGATCTCGATGCGGCCCAGGAGGTTTGCGGCGAAAGTGACGTCGAGCGGTATCAGACACTCGACCAGCTCACACTGTTGATCGAAAAGTCCCTCGTGGTGGCCGAGGATACGCACTGCGGCGCGCGTTACCGAATGCTGGAGACGATTCGCCAGTACGCCCTGGAGAAGCTCGGCGAGTCCGGTGAGGCCGACGCCGTGCGCGGTCGCCACCGCGACCACTACGTTGCGCTGGCAGCAGAGCTCGACGTGCCGGGGCGCACCGCTCATCAGAGCCGCATCGAGCAGGCCGCCATCGAGATGGACAACCTGCGCGCGGCATTCGCGTGGTGCCGGGAAAACGCCGAGATCTCGCAGGCGTTGCGGCTAGCCTCGGTCTTACAACCGCTTTGGACCACTCGCGGCCGTTTGCGGGAGGGCACAGCCTGGTTCGACGTGGCGCTGGCGGACGCCGCCGCGCACGACGTGGAGGTGCCGCTCCCCGTCCGCGCCCGGGCGCTCGCGGACAAAGCGATACTCGAGGGCGCGCAGACCATCCACGACAACATGGACATGGCGTTGGAAGCTCTGGCGCTCGCCCGTGAGATCGACGACCCGGCGTTGGTGGTTCGCGCGCTTGCAGGTTGCGGAATCATCGCCGCCTACGATGCGGCCGTTGCCGGCTCGTACTTCGACGAAGCGCTCGGCCTCGCTCGCACAGTGGGAGATGACTGGAGTTTGAACCAGATCCTCGCGTTCCAGGCCTTCGCGGCCGTCACGGGCAAGGGGGATCCGGTCGCTGCACGCGCGGCCGGTGAAGAAGGCCGTGACATCGCTGACGCGATCGGCGACGGCTACGCCTCTCGCGGGTGCCGGTGGTGTATCGGTTTGGCGCAGTGGTGGGAGGGAGATCTGGTGGGCGCCATTGCACAATTCCGGGCGCTGGTTGCCGAGTCGGACACGGCCCACGACGAAACGTGGAAGATGGCCAGCCTCGTCAGCCTGGGCCACATGCTCGCCTACACCGGTGACACGAGCGCGGCGCGGGTGGCCGCGAATGCAGCCGTTGAAGCCGCCACAGACCTCGGACCCTTCAACCAGGGCTACGCGTACGCCGCGCTGGCCGTCGCGATGGTCGCCGCGGGGGATGTGGACGCATCGGCCCGCGCCGGCGAGGCGGCATGGCAGCGGCTGAAGGTCCAGCCTGAACTCGCTGTCGTCAACGTCATTCCGCTGGCGGAAATCTCGCTCGCACAGGGGGATCTGACATCGGCGCGCCGCTGCGCCGACGACGCCATTGCCGTCGCCCCGGGGGTTCATCGGGTGCTCGCCCTGGTGAAGCGTGCGCGGGTCGCGATCGCCCAACGAGACTGGGAGCAAGCGGAACGCGACGCCCACGGCGCGCTTGCCGGAGCGGTCGACCACAAGGCGTACTTCGTCCTTCCTGACGTCATGGAATGCCTGGCCACCCTCGCGGTGGGCGCAGGCGCGAACCGAGAAGCCGCGCGGCTGTTGGGAGCGGCAACCTCAGAACGAGAACGAACCGGGCATGTGCGATTCAAGATTCACGACGCCGCACATGACGCCGCCGTCGCGGCCCTGCGCGACGCGTTGGGAGACGACGAATTCCACCGGGCTCGGGCCGAAGGAGAGGCCCTCTCCACGGAGGAAGCGATCGCCTATGCGCGGCGCGGCCGCGGTGAACGCAAGCGACCCGCAACGGGCTGGGCGTCACTGACCCCCGCGGAGATCAACGTGGTCAGGCTGGTCAGCGAGGGACTGCAGAACAAGGACATCGCCGCACGCCTTTTCGTCTCGGCGCGCACCGTGCAGGCACATCTCAGCCACGTCTATTCGAAGCTCGGCATCAGCTCGAGAGTCCAGCTGGCACAGGAGGCTTCGCGGCACGCCTAGTCAGTCCTTGTCGCCGGAGTGCATCTTCAACGCGGCGTCCACGTTGGCCTTCTTGTCCTCCCCCGCCCCTTTGGCCGCGGCCTTCCTGCGCTTGGCGACGACGGCGTCGACGGCGCCGTTCAGCGCGGAACCCAGCGGGAACCCGAGATAGTGGGTGAGGAAGACGGCCATCTCCTTCAACTCGGTTTCGGTGAGCTCCCCGTTGAGCAGCGCGGCGTTGATCTGAATCTCGGCCAGGTCGCGGTTTCCGACAGCGGTCACGGCGGTCAATGTCATGATGCGCTTGTCGCGCATCGACAATCCCGGTCGCGTCCAGATGCTGCCGAACAGGTGGTCGACGGTCAGGTCAAAATACGCGTCGCCCTCGATGTTGGGCATTTCCCAGCCGTAAACCTCGTTCATCTTCTCGAGGCCCTTGCGGCGAAGTTCGTCCATCACGCCTCTTTCTCTGTGTGTGGCAGCCCGAGGCCAGCCGCCAGCCCCTCGTACGCCAGCCCGGCCAGGGGCAGGTCGACCGACAGCGCCTCGCCCAACGCCAATGCCAGGCTCAGGTCCTTTTCCCCCAGACCACGGGTGTGCATGAACGGCTGATACAGAAAGTGTTCCGGCCGAAGGTCATTCATGTCGTCGCGGACCATGATCGCGCCCGGCCCGCCGGTGAGGGCATCGGTGTGCCGCACCACTCGGCCCAGCGCCTGCAGATCCAGGCCCGCGGCCTCGGCCAGGTTCATGGCCTCACACGCCGCGACGTACGACGTGAACGTCAACATGTTGCGGGCCAGCTTCATTCGCGTCCCCGCGCCCGGCTCGCCGGCGTGGATGACGACCGTCGCCCAGTGCTTGAACGCCGGCTTGATCCGCTCGTACACCTCGCGTTCGGCCCCGACCATCGTGGCCAGCTCGCCTTTCGCGGCGGCGGCCGTACCGCCGCTGACGGGTGCGTCCACGACGTGAATGCCCTGCGGTCTGAGTTCGGCCGCCAGTTCCGCGGCCGTGGTGTCGCTGATGGTCGAGTGGATCGCGATTACCGTGCCAGGCTTGGCGTGGGCGGCCAGCTCGGCGACGACCTCACGTACCTGGTCGTCGTTGAGCACGGTGACGTGGACGATGTCGGCGGACGCGACGTCGGCGACACTGTCGGCCAGGCCGGCGCCCTTCTCCGCCAGCGGTGTCATCGCATCCGTCCGGATGTCGTAAACCGTCACCCCGCCCGGCCACTCGGTCATCTTTGTGGCCATCGGGGCGCCCATGTTGCCCAGACCGATGTAACCCAGCTTGTAGTGATCACTCATGACCGGATGATCTGCCCGCCGTCGACGTTGAAGATCTGCCCCGTGATCCACGATGCCTCGTCGGACAGCAGGAAGAGGCACATCCCGACCAGATCCTCGGGAGTTCCCATGCGTGACAGGGGAAGACCCTTGACGATGTCGGCGACCATCTCCTGCGGGGTGGTCGTCCGATTCGCCTCGGTGTCGATGGGGCCGGGCGCAATCGCGTTGATCCGAATGTTCTGGCCGCCCAGCTCGCGGGAGAGCTGTTGCGTCAGACCGTTCACCCCGGCCTTGGCCAGGCCGTAGTAGTTCGAGTACAACCACGCCGCCGTGGACGACTGGTTCACGATCGCCCCACCGCCGCGCTTGCCCATCTTCTTGTAGACGGCGCGCGTGCACCACAACGCGCCGTCGAGGTTGACGCTCATGAACTTCTTGTAGTACTCGGGGTCGATGGTGAGCAGGAAGTCCAGCTTCATGCCGCCGAAGATCGCCGCGTTGTTGACCAGGTAGTCGATGCCCCCGAATTCCGCCAGCGTGCGATCCGCCATCGCCTTGGCCGACGCCGGGTCGGACACGTCGACCGGGATGCTGATCGCCGTGCCGCCGTCGGCGGAGATCTGCTTGGCCACCCCCTCGGCCGCCTCCGCATTGATGTCGGCGACTACCACCGCCGCGCCCTCGCGCGCGAGCGCCTCGGCGTAGGCCTGGCCGATGCCGCCGCCGGACCCGGTGACGATGCCGACCTTGTTCTCAAACCGCATGCTGTCTAGCTCCTCTGGTCAGATCGCCGTCGCGATGGTCTTCAGTTCCAGGTATTCCTCGAAACCGGCCAGACCCATCTCGCGACCGTTTCCGGACTGCTTGTAGCCGCCGAAGGGCGCGTCGGCCGAGTACCACACCCCGCCATTGACATTGATGGTGCCCGCGCGCACCCGCGCGGCGACCCGCGCCGCCCTATCCGGGTCGGCGCCGAATACGGTGCCCGACAACCCATATGGCGAATCGTTGGCAATGCGGACGGCGTCGTCGTCGCCGTCGTGTGGAATCACCGTCAGGACGGGCCCGAAGATCTCCTCGCGTGCGCAGCGCGCGTCGTTGCCCAGTCCCGCGATCACCGTGGGCTCGATGAAGAAGCCGACTTCGCGGTCGGCCGGCCGGCCGCCACCGCAGGCGAACGTCCCGCCCTCGGCGATGGCCGAGTCGAGGTAGCCCTGGATCCGGTCCCGCTGGCGCGCCGAAATCACTGGACCGCAGATGGTTCCGGGATCGGTGGGGTCACCCGCCTTGATGCCACCCATTGTGGCGGCCGCGATGGCGACGGCCTCGTCATACTTCGCGCGCGGCACCACCAACCGGGTGGTGATCGCGCACCCCTGCCCGGCGTGCATGCACACCGAGAATCCGGCCATCCCCACCGCGCCACTCAAGTCGGCGTCGTCGAGGACGATGAACGCCGACTTGCCGCCCAGCTCGAGGAACACCTTCTTGATGGTCGCGGCGCCGTCGGCCATCACGCTGCGGCCCGTGGCGGTCGACCCGGTGAACGAAACCATGTCCACCCGAGGGTCTTTGGCCAGCAGCGCACCAACGCCGTGGTCGCTGGACGTCACGATGTTGATCACACCGGGTGGAAAGTCGGTGTGTTCGGCGATGAGTTCCCCGAGCACGGCGGCACACCAAGGGGTGTCGGGCGCCGGCTTCAGGACGACGGTATTACCGGCGGCCAGCGCGGGCCCGATCTTGGCGAGGTTGATCTGATGGGGAAAATTCCACGGGGTGATGGCTCCGACGACGCCGACAGCCTCACGGGCGATGGTGCGGCGAGTGGGGATTCCCATCGGCGACGCATCGCCGAGATCCTGGTTGTACTCGTAGGATTCGGCGGTGTCGGCCGCGAACGCGAGATCGTTGACCGGACCCTCCAGCTGGGCGATGCTCGTGAGCATTCGCGGCGCGCCGACCTCGGCAATGGTCAGGTCGCGCAGCTCTTCGAGGTGCTGCTGCATCGCCGCGCGCAGCTGCCGCACGCACCCCACCCTCAGTTCGGTGTCGCGCGACCAGTCCGTCTCGTCAAAGGCGCGCCGAGCGGCGTCGATGGCACGGGCCATGTCGTCGGCGTCGGCGTCGGCCGCCGCCCCCAGGACTTCCTCGGTCGCCGGATTGATCGTCGGGAAAGTGCCGGCGCTGCCGGGCGACATCTTGCCGTCGATGAAAAGTGTGCTCACGCCGTCGGCCAGCAAGGCCATCTCCCGCTCCCGTCTGTGCGGCAATCGCGCATGCGAACCAAGTGGACAGTTGTCCGATATCGTCCGATCGAACCATAGCTGCCGCGCCATCCACGGTGCAAGGGCCGATCTCGATGCCGGCGGTTGCCGGGCGAAAAATGCCACATTAACGGGCATCTTTGCCGATCAGGCTTGCTTCCGGTCTCGTCCGTCCGATAGCTTGGACATGTGTCCAGCGATGCACTGGTGACGATCACGTCTCAGGCCGAACACCAGAGCGGTCCGCCGGCGCGCAACCGCCGCCAAGAGGAGACGTTCCGCAAGGTGCTGGCGGCCGGCATCGAGACGCTGCGGGAGAAGTCGTACGCGGACCTCACGGTCCGCGCGGTCGCGGCCCGCGCCAAGGTCGCCCCCGCCACCGCCTACACGTACTTCTCTTCGAAGAACCACCTGATCGCCGAGGTCTACCTCGACCTGGTGCGGCAGGTCCCCTATTTCACCGACGTCAACGAACGGATGCCCAACCGGGTCGAGCAGGTTTTGCGCCACCTGGCCCTGGTGGTCGCCGACGAACCCGAGGTCAGCGCCGCATGCACGACGGCGTTGCTCAGCGGCGGCGCAGAGCCCGCGGTGGCCGCCGCGCGCGACCGGATCGGCGCGGAGATCCACCGCAGGATCACGTCCGCCATGGGCCCCGACGCCGATCCCACCGCCGTTTCCGCGCTGGAGATGTCGTTCTTCGGGGCGCTGGTGCAGGCCGGCAGCGGCGAATTCACCTACCGCGAGATCGCCGACCGGCTGGCCTACGTGGTGCGGCTGATTCTCACCGGCGCCGGAGAGACGAGCCAGGAGACGAGCACCGAATGACCGTTCATGTTGGCGACCACGAGCTGGTCCTCGATCCCTACGACTACGACTTCCACGAAGATCCGTATCCGTACTACAAGCGGCTGCGCGACGAGGCGCCGCTGTATCGCAACGACGAGCTGAAGTTCTGGGCGCTGTCGCGGCACCAAGACGTGCTGCAGGGGTTCCGCAACAGCACCACGCTGTCCAACAAGTACGGCGTCTCGCTGGATCCGGCGTCGCGCGGCCCGCACGCGTCCAAGACGATGTCCTTTCTGGCGATGGACGACCCCGCGCATCTGCGGCTGCGGACGCTCGTTTCGAAAGGGTTCACCCCCAGGCGGATTCGGGAGCTGGAGCCGAGTGTCACCGAGATCGCGACCCGACACCTGGACACCATGCTGGAAAAGGCCAGGTCTTCAGCGGACGGCACGGTCGACTACGTCGACGAGTTCGCCGGAAAGCTGCCCATGGACGTCATCTCCGAGTTGATGGGCGTTCCCGAGCCGGATCGAGTTCAGGTCCGGGCCTGGGCCGACGGCGTGATGCACCGCGACGAGGGTGTCACCGACGTGCCGCCGGAGGCGGTCGAGGCCTCCATCAACCTGATCGTCTACTACCAGGGCATGGTGGCCGAGCGGCGCAAGAAATTGACGAACGACCTGACCTCGGCGCTGCTGGAGGCCGAGATCGACGGTGACCGCCTCACCGACGACGAAGTGCTCGGCTTCATGTTCTTGATGGTGATCGCCGGAAATGAGACCACCACCAAACTGCTTGCGAATGCGGCCTTTTGGGGGCACAAGAACCCGGATCAACTGACTCCGGTCTATGCCGACCCTGCACTGGTGCCGCAGTGGGTCGAGGAGACCCTGCGCTACGACACCTCCAGCCAAATCCTGGCCCGCACCGTGTCCGGGGAGCTCACCCTCTACGACACCACCATCCCCGAGGGCGACGTCCTGCTGCTGTTGCCCGGTTCGGGCCACCGCGACGAGCGGGTCTTCGACAACCCCGACGACTATCTGATTGGGCGCGAAATCGGGCCCAAACTCTTGAGTTTCGGCAGTGGCGCACATTTCTGCCTGGGCGCGCATCTGGCTCGGATGGAAGCCCGGGTCGCGCTCACCGAGTTGTTCAAGCGAATCCGCGGATATGAGGTGGACGAGGCCAACGCCGTCCGCGTCCACTCCAGCAACGTCCGCGGATTCGCTCACCTACCGATGACCGTGGAGGTCCGCTGAATGCCCCGCTTCGACCCCCTGCCCGAACGACGGCCGGCGATCGTGGCCGGCGCCTCGTCCGGTATCGGAGAGGCCACCGCCATCGAGCTCGCGGCGCATGGCTTTCCGGTCGCCCTCGGTGCCCGGCGCGTAGAGAAACTCAACGACATCGTCGGCAAGATCAACGCCGAAGGCGGCGAGGCGGTCGGATTCCATCTGGACGTCACGGACCCCAACTCAGTGAAATCCTTTGTCGCACAGTCTGTCGACGCGCTCGGGCCCATCGAGGTGCTGGTGGCCGGCGCGGGCGACACCTACTTCGGCAAGCTCGCCGAGATCGCAGGCGACGAATTCGAGTCACAGCTGCAGATCCATCTGGTCGGCGCGTTCCGGTTGGCCTCCACCGTCCTTCCGGGCATGTTGGAGCGGCAGCGCGGCGACTTGATCTTCGTCGGCTCGGACGTCGCCCTGCGCCAGCGGCCGCACATGGGCGCCTATGGGGCCGCCAAGGCCGCGCTCGTCGCCATGGTCACCAACTTCCAGATGGAGCTCGAGGGCACCGGCGTGCGGGCTTCGATCGTGCACCCCGGACCGACGAAGACGTCGATGGGCTGGAGCCTGCCGGCCGAGAAGATCGGCCCCGCCCTGGAGGACTGGGCCAAGTGGGGCCAGGCCCGTCACGACTACTTCCTGCGGGCGGCGGACCTGGCGCGCGCCATCACGTTTGTCGCCGAGACCCCGCGCGGTGGCTTCATCGCCAACATGGAGCTTCAGCCCGAAGCCCCGTTGGCCGACAAGAAGGATCGCCAGAAGCTCGCACTGGGCGAAGAAGGGATGCCAGGACATGGCTGATGCAACTACGGCGAACACCGCTATCGTGCCCCGCGTTTCCGGCGGCGAGGAAGAGCACGGTCACCTCGAGGAATTCCGCACGGACCCAATCGGTTTGATGAAGCGGGTGCGGGAAGAGTGCGGCGATGTGGGCTGGTTCCAGCTGGTCGACAAGCACGTGATCCTGCTGTCCGGCGCCCAGGCCAACGAATTCTTCTTCCGGTCCGCGGACGAGGATCTGGACCAGGCCGAGGCGTACCCGTTCATGACGCCGATCTTCGGCAAGGGCGTCGTGTTCGATGCCAGCCCCGAGCGGCGCAAGGAAATGCTGCACAACTCGGCGCTGCGCGGCGAGCAGATGAAGGGCCACGCCGCCACCATCGAGGGCGAGGTCAAGAAGATGATCGCCGGCTGGGGCGAGCACGGCGAGATCGAGCTGCTCGACTTCTTCGCGGAGCTGACCATCTACACCTCGACCGCCTGCCTGATCGGGCTGAAGTTCCGCGAGCAGCTCGACCACCGGTTCGCGGAGTACTACCACATGCTGGAGCGCGGTACCGACCCCCTGTGTTACGTCGATCCGTACCTGCCGATCGAAAGTTTCAAGCTCCGCGACGAGGCGCGCGTCAAGCTCGTCGCCCTGGTGCAGGAGATCATGGATCAGCGGCTGGCCAATCCGCCGAAGGACAAGTCCGACCGCGACATGCTCGACGTGCTGGTCTCGATCAGGGACGAGGAGGGCAAACCGCGCTTCTCGGCCGACGAGGTGACCGGGATGTTCATCTCGTTGATGTTCGCGGGGCACCACACCAGTTCCGGAACTTCCGCGTGGACGCTGATCGAGCTGATCCGCCACCCCGAGGTCTACGCCGAGGTGCTGGCCGAGCTCGAGGAGCTGTACGCCGACGGGCAAGAGGTGAGTTTCCATGCACTGCGGTCGATTCCGAAACTGGACAACGTGGTCAAGGAGACCCTGCGGCTGCACCCGCCACTGATCATCCTGATGCGCGTGGCGCAGGGCGAGTTCGAGGTGCAGGGCTTCCCGATTCACAAGGGGGACTTCGTCGCGGCGTCCCCCGCGATTTCGAATCGGATTCCCGAGGACTTCCCCGACCCGGACGCGTTCAACCCCGACCGCTACAACAAGCCCGAGCAGGCCGACATCGTCAACCGTTGGACCTGGATTCCGTTCGGCGCCGGCCGGCATCGCTGTGTGGGCGCCGCTTTCGCCCAGATGCAGATCAAAGCGATCTTCTCGGTTCTCCTTCGCGAGTACGAGTTCGAAATGGCACAGCCGGCCGACAGCTATCACAATGACCACTCCAAGATGGTCGTCCAGCTCGCCCGCCCGGCGAAGGTGCGCTACCGCAAGCGGAAAGCCTGACCACTCATGGGTTTTCGAATCGAAGCGGATCTGGATCTCTGCCAGGGGCACGCCATGTGCGAACTGGAGGCACCGGACTACTTCCGGGTGCCCAAACGGGGCAAGGTCGAGATCCTTGATCCCGAACCGCCCGAGGACGCCCGCGACGAAGTCGAACGCGCGGTCGAGATGTGCCCAACGCATGCACTGTTCATCAAAGAAGACAAGGGAGACTGACGATGGCGTCACGTGAGGAACTCGAGACATGGGTCGATCGCTGGCTACAGGCCAACAAGGACTGCGAGAAGGCCGGTGACTGGCGGCCGTTGGCCGACTTCTACGCCCAGGACGCCACGTACGGCTGGAACATCGGCCCCAAGGAAGACGTGATGTGCGTCGGCGTCGACGAGATCCGCGACATCGCCCTCGGTCTCGAGATGGAAGGCCTGGAGAACTGGGTGTACGAGTACCAGAAGGTCCTCATCGACGAGAAGCAGGGCGAGATCGTCGGCTTCTGGAAGCAGATCGTCAACAAGTCGGACGGCACCCAGGAC
Organism: Mycobacterium sp. E3298; assembly: GCF_001666895.1. Classification (NCBI taxonomy): domain Bacteria; kingdom Bacillati; phylum Actinomycetota; class Actinomycetes; order Mycobacteriales; family Mycobacteriaceae; genus Mycobacterium; species Mycobacterium sp. E3298. The sequence goes on along the minus strand of NZ_LZJB01000624.1, from coordinate 9,530 downwards.
GAGATCTACGGCATCGGCGGCAGCTGGTTTCGCCTCAACGCCGACAATCTCATCGAGTGGCAGCGAGACTTCTTCGACTTCGGCCACGTCGCGAAGATGTTCGCGACCCTGATCGAGTCGGGCGACCTCAGCACCGGCATGCAGAAGCGGATCGAGCGCAGCATCGCCGGCGAGAAGCTGCCCGGCTACTACCCGCTCGGCCAGGCGCCGGTTCCGATCTGGTGACCGCGGACCGAGGACGGACCAACCAAGCATTTGATTTGTTGCACGCGCTATGCTGACGCGACAAGGGTGCTGTGGCGCCCGTCACCAAGCTGTCCGGCACAACGGGCCGGACAGCGCTGATCGATTCAAAGGCGAAATGGGGTCAGGACCATCGTGAAGACAAAAGGCGCACTCATCTGGGAGTTCAACCAGCCCTGGTCCATCGAGGAAATCGAGATCGGCGACCCGCAAGCGCACGAGGTCAAGATCCAGATGGAAGCGGCCGGCATGTGCCACTCCGATCACCACCTCGTCACCGGCGGAATCCCGATGGCCGGCTTCCCGGTGCTGGGCGGGCATGAGGGTGCCGGCATCGTCACCGAGGTCGGCCCGGGCGTCGAAGACATCGCCCCGGGTGACCACGTGGTGCTGTCGTTCATCCCGTCCTGCGGGCAATGCGCGACCTGCCAGGCCGGCATGCGCAACCTGTGCGACCTGGGAGCCGGCCTGCTCGGCGGTGCCGCGGTCTCCGACGGCACGTTCCGCATCCAAGCGCGTGGCCAGAACGTCTTCCCCATGACGCTGCTGGGCACCTTCTCGCCGTACATGGTGGTGCACCGCAGCTCCGTGGTGAAGATCGACCCGTCCGTACCGTTCGAGGTGGCCGCGCTGGTCGGCTGCGGCGTCACCACCGGTTACGGCTCGGCGGTCCGCACCGCCGACATCCGGCCGGGCCAGGACGTCGCCATCGTGGGCGTCGGCGGGGTCGGCATGGCCGCGCTGCAGGGCGCCGTGAACGCCGGTGCGCGCTACATCTTCGCGATCGACCCGGTCGAATGGAAGCGCGATCAGGCGCTGAAATTCGGCGCCACGCACGTCTATCCCGACATCAACGCCGCGCTGATGGGCATCATGGAGGTCACTTACGGCCTGATGGCCCACAAGGTCGTTGTCACGGTCGGCGAACTGCACGGTGCCGACATCGACAACTACCTCAACATCACCCAGAAGGGCGGCACCTGCGTGCTGACCGCCATCGGCAGCCTGCTGGACACCAACGTCAACCTGAACCTGGCCATGCTCACCCTGATGCAGAAGAACCTGCAGGGCACCATCTTCGGTGGCGGCAACCCGCAGTACGACATCCCGCAGCTGCTGTCGATGTACCAGGCCGGCAAGCTGAACCTGGACGACATGGTGACCACCCAGTACCGCCTTGAGCAGATCAACGAGGGCTACCAGGACATGCTGGACGGCAAGAACATTCGCGGCGTCATCCGGTACACGGACGCCGACCGGTAACTCCCAGCCGCTGAGTCGCAAGTGACCGGGTTCGGTCACCTGATGGCGCCGGGCCGAATCGGCGCCATGACGGTGCGCAACCGCGTCGTCATGTCTCCGATGGAGACCATGTACGGCACTCCCGATGGGCTGCCGTCGGAGCGCACCCGCGACTACTTCGCCGCCCGCGCCAAGGGCGGCGTCGGCCTGATCACGCTGGGCGCCACCGGGATCGACCACCACCACCCCGAGACGCCCGGCGGACTGCACCTGGCCACCGACGAGGCCGTCGACGCACACCGGGCCCTGGTGGAGGTCGTGCACCAACACGGCGCCATGATCCAGCCCCAGATCGTGCACGCCGGTCCCGACGGCCTGGGACCCGAGATCTTCGGGGTCACGTCGTTGGGACCGTCGGTGATTCCGTCCTACCTCACCGGGCGCCCGTCGGCCGAGATCAGCAAGCAACAGCTGTGCGCCGTACTCGATCTGTTCAAGGCCGCGGCTCGGCGGGCCGTCGAGGCCGGCTACGACGGCATCGAGCTGCACGCCGCGCACGGCTACATGCTGCTGGGCTCCTTCCTTGCCCCGCAACGCAATCGGCGCACCGACGACTATCGTGGCGATTCGGCGCGCGGTCGGGCGCGGGTTGTGCTGGAGGCGCTGGCCGCGATCCGCTCCGAGATCGGTACCGCCCTGCCGATCACGTTGCGCGTCTCCGGCTACGAACGGGTCGCGGGTGGGCGGCCCATCTTCGAGACGGCGCAATTGGCACCGGAGTTCGTGACGGCCGGTGTGGACGCGTTCCACGTGAGCGGCGGTGTCATCGATCGTTTGGTGACCGGAATGGTCAACGGCGCCGACGACGGGGACGAGCTGAACGTCGGGGCCGCGGCCGCCGTCAAGCAGGTGGTCGACGTGCCGGTGATCGCCGTCGGCCGCATCCACGACCCGGCCCGCGCCGAACGGATCCTGGCCGACGGGCGCGCCGATTTCATCGCCATGGGGCGTCCCCTGTTGGCCGATCCCGACCTGCCGCGCAAGGTGCGCGACGGGCAGGCACACCGGGTCCGCAGGTGCATCTCGTGCGAAAACTGCATCGACGCAATGGAACAGCGTTTCTCGGTCGACTGTGCCGTCAATCCGCGTACCGGCAAAGAACGTGAATTGGCCGCGGCTCCGGTGGCGCGCGCCAAGCGCGTGGTGGTGGTCGGCGGCGGGCCGGCCGGGCTGGAGGCCGCGCGGGTCGCCGCCCAACGCGGTCACCGCGTCACGCTTTTCGAACGCGGCGCCGCGCTGGGCGGGGCGCTGCGCTGGGCGTCGGTCCTGCATCCGGAGAACCAGCCGTTCCTGCGCTACCTGCGCGACGAGATCGACCTCAGCGGCGCGGAAGTCCGCTTGGGCCGGGCGGTTTCGACTCAGGACGTCGTCGACACCGACCCGGACGCGGTGGTCGTGGCCACCGGGGGCCGGGTGGCCGTGCCGGCGATCCCGGGGTCCGACCTGCCGCACGTGTATAGCGGACCCGGATTGCGCGAATTGCTCGGCGGCCAAGCCCGATCGGGCGCACCGACCTGGCAGCGGCTGGGGGCTGCCGCGCTCGGCGGCTGGCGGCAACGGCTCCTGCGGCCCGGCGCGGTTCGGCTGGCCAGTCGCGCCTGGATGCCGTTCGGGCGCCGGGTCGTCATCGTCGGCGGTGACCTGGTCGCCCTGGAGCTGGCCGAATTCCTGGCGAGCCGGGGCCGGTTGGTGTCGATGCTCGAATCCGGCAGGAACATCGCCCCGGAAGTGGGCAACAAACGCAGGACTGAGCACATGGATCGCCTCGACCGGCTCGGCGTCACCGTGCATGTCCGGGCGACCGTGGAACGGATCGCCGGCGACGCGGTGCTGTTCACGCCCGCGGCGGGCACCAGCCGGCGGTTGCAGGCCGACAGCGTCGTGCTGGCCGGAACGGTCGAACCCGACACCACTTTGTTCGACGCGCTGGTCGCCGCCCTGCCCGGCGCCCAGGTGCAGGCTGCCGGTGACTGCACCGGGCTGGGACTGATCCGCAAGGCAACCGAGGAAGGCGCACGCGCGGCGTGCGCAATCTAGTGATAGGAGAGATGATCATGACCCAAACCGCTCAATCCCCCGCGCTAGCCGCGTCGCAGTCGTCGTGGCGCTGCGCGCAAGGCAAAGACCGGGACGGCTGGCTAGCGCTGATGACCGACGACGTCGTCATCGAGGATCCGATCGGCAAGTCCGTCACCAACCCCGATGGCACCGGCGTGCGCGGCAAGGCCGCCGTCGGCGAGTTCTTCGACAACAACATCGCCAAGAATCAGCTGACCATCACGTGCGAAGAGACTTTCCCGTCCAGCTCTCCCGATGAGATCGCTCATATCCTGGTGCTACAGAGCAAGTTTGAGGGCGGTCTCACCAGCAGGGTCCGCGGCGTGTTCACCTATAAGGTCAACGAGGCGGGGCTGATCACCAACATGCGCGGGTACTGGAACCTCGATGTCATGGAGTTCGGCCAGGAGGGATGATGCCACCGCGTGGTCAGCGGCGCCTGAAGATCAGGTGCGTGACGCCGCTGGGACTGCTCACCGACTCCACCGTGAATCGCTGCTGGAAGTCCTCAAGCCCCTCCCACAACGACTCCCCCCGCCCCAAGATGATGGGCACCAGCACAACGTGAAGGTGGTCGACGAGGTCCGCGGCGATGAATTCGCGGACGGTCGAAGGTCCCCCACCGAGGCGGATATCCAGATCCCCCGCCGCGTTACGGGCCAGCTGGATAGCTTGCTCCGGACCGGCGTCGACGAAGTGAAAGGTGGTGCCGCCGTCCATCTCGATCGGCGGCCGGGGATGGTGGGTGAGCACGAACACCGGGGTGTGAAATGGCGGCTCGGCGCCCCACCAGCCTTTCCACTCCTCACCGCCCGGCTGGCCCGTCCACGGGCCCCGCTGCGGCCCGAACTTGTTGCGCCCCATGATTTCCGCACCGATGCCCGGCCACCATTGGCCGGCCAGCGCGTCGTCGACACCGGTAGTGCCACCCGATTCGCCGTGCATCGCCCGAAAGGTGCGCGTCCGGAAGAACCACTCGTGTAAGCGGCCGCCGGCATGCCCGAAAGGCGCATCGAGGCTTTGGCCACTGCCAGTGGCATAGCCGTCGAGGGAAACCGAGAAGTTGTGCACGCGCACCTGTGACATGGTCGAACTCCTTGGGGATTGGCGGGTCGATGGTCCTTTCCTGGACTGACCGTCAGCGCGCGTCCAACTCATCGCCCGGATTGCCTTCACAGTCGTGCCGTGAGGCCGACCACGGCCATGGCGAAAACTTCGGCGCCCCTATGCTGGGGCCATGGCGTCGATCTTCACCAAGATCATCAACCGTGAACTTCCCGGCCGCTTTGTCTACGAGGACGACGACGTGGTCGCGTTCCTGACGATCGAGCCCATGACCCAGGGTCACACGCTGGTGGTACCGCGGGCCGAAATCGATCAGTGGCAAGACGTCGACGGCGCGACCTTCGGCCGGATCATGGCCGTGAGTCAGCTCATCGGCAAGGCCGTGTGCAAGGCCTTCCGGACCGAGCGCGCGGGGGTGATCATCGCCGGGCTCGAGGTGCCCCATCTGCACGTCCACGTCTTTCCCACCCGCCGTCTGAGCGACTTCGGGTTCGCCAACGTCGACCGCAATCCGTCACCGGAGTCCATGGACGAGGCCCAAGCCAAGATCAAGGCGGCGCTGGCTCAATTGGCGTGAACCGGCTCCTGGGCCGGTACCTCGCTGACGCGCGGCAGCGTGACGCGGAAACAGCAGCCCTCCCCTGGCGAGGTCGTCACCTTGACGTGGCCACCGTGCGCACGCACGAGTGAGTCGACGATCGACAGCCCCAACCCGGTACCACCGCTGGCGCGTGCCCGCGACGAATCGGTGCGATAGAACCGCTCGAAGACCCGTGATGCGTCCTGCTCGGTCATGCCGGGTCCCTTGTCGGCCACTTCCAGCACCGCGTCCGCGCCCTTGGTGCCGACCCGGACGGTGACGTCGGCGTTCTCCGGAGTGTGCTGCAAGGCGTTGGCGACCAGGTTGCTGAGCACCTGCCGGATCCGCGGTTCGTCGCCGAGCACCTCCGGGGTGCCGGGGCCGTCGAGCACCTCCATGGTGATGGCGCGTTTCGGGTCCATCGCCTGCGCGTCGTGGACCGCGTCGCTGGCCAGCGCGAGCAAGTCGACCCGGTTGTGCTCGAGCGGCCGCTGCACATCGAGGCGGGCCAGCAGCAGCAGGTCGTCGACCAGCAGACCCATTCGGCTGGCTTCACTTTCGATCCGGGACAGCAACATGGCGACATCGCGTGCGGCGCCCTGGCGATACAGCTCGGCGAAGCCCCGGATGGTGGTCAGCGGGGTCCGCAGCTCGTGACTGGCGTCGGTGATGAACCGTCGCATCCGCTCCTCGGATCCGCGGGCCTTTTCGGCCGACGACTCCGACGACGCGAGCGCCTGCTGGATCTGCGCGAGCATCCCGTTCAGGGCGAGCGACAGCCGGCCCACCTCGGTGCGCGGATCACGTTCGGGCACACGGCGATCCAGCTGGCCGGCGGCGATCGCCGCGGCCGTCCGCTCGACTTCGGACAGCGGCCGCAGGCTGCGCTGCACCACCGCGAAGCCGGCGATGCCGACCACGACCAGCACCGCGACCCCGATTCCGATCTGCAGCCAGACGAGGGAGCTGACCGTGTTTTGGACGTCGGACAGGTCGATCGCGACGGTCGTCAGGCCGTGCGGGCCGCGCACCGACACGGCGCGCCACTGGATGTCGGACCCATTGACCGACGGCAGCGTCGTCGGGTTGGGGCCCACGTCGTTGTTGGGCGGCAGCGCCGGTTCGGCGTTGCGGTCGTTGATGGCGGTGTACGGCGTGCCGTCGGTGCCGATGCCGCGCACATAGAACTTCGACGGCGGCCGGGCGGGGTCCGGGCCCTCGTAGGGCGGCGGCGATTGCCGCCGCGGGGCCTGCGCCCAGCCTCGGGACGCGTCGAGCAGGGTCTGATCGATCCGGGTAACCAGGCTGTGCCGCAGGATCGACGTGACCGCGATGCCCGAGACCGCCAGGCCGCAGGCCACCAGCACCAGGGTGGCGGCGACCAGCCCTACGCGGAGCGGCAACTCACGTCGATGCTGTGTGGCCATGTGCGTGATTCCTCGCTAGCGCCGGCGACCGAGCCCGGGCTCAGCGCGGTTCCCGCAGTACATAGCCGACTCCGCGCAATGTGTGCAGGAGCCGCTTCTCGCCGGTGTCGATCTTGCGCCGCAGGTAAGACACGTAGGACTCGACGACATTGACGTCACCTCCGAAGTCGTATCGCCAGACGTGATCGAGGATCTTGGGCTTGCTCAGGACGGTGCCCGCGTTGATGACAAAGTAACGCAGCAGCGTGAATTCGGTCGGCGACAGCGAGACCGGTTCGCCGGCCTTCCACACTTCGTGGGTTTCTTCGTCGAGTTCGATGTCGGCGAACGTCAGGCGGGCGCTGCGGGGCTCGGCGCCGCCCTTGCCGGCCCGACGGAGGATGACCCGCAACCGGGCGACGACCTCTTCCAGGCTGAACGGTTTGGTCACGTAGTCGTCGCCGCCGAGGGTGAGACCGGCGATCTTGTCCTGCAACGAATCCCGGGCAGTAAGGAACAGGGCCGGGGCGTCGATGCCGTCGGCGCGCAGGCGCCGCAGGACCCCGAACCCGTCCATGCCGGGCATCATCACGTCGAGGATCACCGCGTCGGGACGGGCTTCGCGCGCACGATCCAGCGCCTGGGCTCCGTTGGTCGCGGTGTGGACCTCGAAACCCTGGAACTTGAGGCTGACCGAGAGCAACTCGACGATGTTGGCCTCGTCGTCGACCACGAGGACGCGAGCCTCCGGTTTCGTTTCGTTTGGGGATGCCGCGGTCATCAGGTTCTTCGCCCCTTAGTTGAACGTTTCCTACGTAAATGTTGTGTGATTGCTGGGAGCTCAGTGCCAACACTCTGATAATAGTCTGCCAGGAATCGGCGCATCGGCTTGGACCTGCGCCGGATGACGCCGCCGCGTCGCGAATAGACTCGTGGAATGAACTTCGCCGCACGGATCGTCGCGACCGCGACCGCCCCGGCACGCGTCGGACTCGCCGCCGCCGACGCCAGCCTGACCGTCGCGAGCGCGGCGGTGGGTGTGGCGAAGCGGGCGTTGGGCGACGGCGGCACCGCCGGATCGGCCGCCATGACATCGATGTGGGGGCTCGACGACGCGATCGTCCGCGCCAACCGGCTCGCCCGGCTGCTGGACGACGACGCGCCCCTTGGGCGGGCGGTGGCGCCGGACGGGCCGATCGACCGGTTGCTGCGCCCTGGCGGGGTGGTCGACATGCTGACGTCGAAGGGCGGTCTGCTCGACCGCCTGACCGCGGAGGGCGGCGGGTTGCACCGCACGCTGCAGCCCGGCGGGCTGGCCGACCAGCTCGTCGCCGAGGACGGGTTGATCGAGCGGCTGCTGGCCGAGGATGGCCTGGCCGATCGGCTGCTCAGCGAGGGCGGCCTGGTCGACAAACTGACGGCGAAGAATGGACCGCTGGACCAGCTCACGGACGTCGCCGACACCCTGGCGAGGTTGACGCCCGGGATGGAAGCGCTGGAGCCCGCGATCGCCACGCTGCAGGACGCCGTCGTCGCGCTGACCATGGTGGTCAATCCGCTGAGCAACATCGCGGACCGCATTCCGCTGCCGGGCCGCCGGCGTCCCGCGTCCCGGTCGGTGCGCTCCACGCGTGTGATCGACAGCGGCGAGTGACCGATTAGGCTTGGACCGGTTTGATCCCGCCTCCTTAGCTCAGTGGTAGAGCACTCGCCTTGTAAGCGAGCGGTCGTCAGTTCAATCCTGACAGGGGGCTCCGCGCGCCGCCTCGCGCGTCGGTTATCTGGCCACCTCGCGGCCAATGGCCCCTTGAGTAGAACCGGGCGCAATGGGTAGCCGATGTCGTAGCGATTGTTGTTCAGGCTGGAGGTCGCGCGATGCCGGTTACGGCGGGGCCAGTCCCGGGGGCGACGTCGGGGTTGCGCAGGGTCCCGATGGACCCGGGGCGTTTCCACAGCGGGCGCTGGATGCTGCTCGCCGAGGGCGTGCTGGTGTCCGCGTTCGGCATCGCCGGGTTGGTGTCGGCTGCGCTGCATCCGCACGCCGGCCCGACCGGTGCCCCGGTTCTCGGCCTGGCATCGACGCCCGCGCAAAGCGGCATACTGCTGGCGCTCGGGGTGGCGGGCATTCTGGCCGTCGGCAGTCGCCGCACCGCGGTAACCGTCACCGCGGGGAGCGCGGTGGCCTACACGCTATTGCTGTTTTTCAGCAGCGTCGCAACCGCGCGCGCGATTCCGACGCCCCTGGGGTTCCACGCCGCTGACATTGTTCTGCACGGTGTCCTGGCGGCGGTGAACTTCGCCCTGCTGATGTGGCTGATTCCCGACGAGCTGGGAGACGAGGTATGGGCGCCGCGGCGGCGCCGTGACCGCGATGGGGGCCACGCCGACCAGGCGGATCGCAAGCCCGAGGCCGCATCGCCCTCGGTGCGGGCTAACGCTTCGCGGATGGGAGCCCGGCAAGGAGCGTCCCAACGTTCGTCGCCCCGGACGGAAGCAACCCGCCCACCGTCGACCGTCCCGCCGGCCGACGTTCCGGTGACACGTCGCGATCCGCCCCAGCAATCGGGGAGCCAAGCAACGACTAAGCCCGTGGCCCCTCATGTCGAAAACTCCACCCGGTCGAACCAGTTCGTTGCTCGGGCGACGGGTGCAGCCCCATCCCGCGGCGTTGTGCCGGTGGTGGTTGCCCTGGCTGCCGCCGTCGGCGTCATCGTGTGGTTACGCCGCCGCTGAAGCTGCCTGGGTGAGACCGGGAGCTGTCAGATTCCCGCGCAGATGTGGACGAACGGGATCGGCGCGCAAATGCTGGCCGGGTGATGGGGGTCGGCCAGGGCGTTGACCGGGGACGGGCGATGGGGCTGGTCGGCCAAGGCTAG
>NZ_LZJB01000623.1:0-1213 GCF_001666895.1 Mycobacterium sp. E3298 | reverse complement strand
GGTGCGCGGCATCTGCGCGCTGCGCCCCGGCGCCGAAGAGTTCTCGGAGAACATTGCGGTCCGCTCGATCCTCGGTCGTTTCCTCGAGCATTCCCGCATCATGCATTTCAATCGCATCAACGAGTTCTGGATCGGCAGCGCCGACATGATGCACCGCAACCTCGACCGCCGCGTCGAGGCGTTGGTTCAGGTCAAGGATCCGAGGCTCACCTCATACCTGGACGACCTGTTCGAGTCCGCACTCGACCCCTCCACTCGATGCTGGGAGCTGGGGCCCGACGGGCAGTGGACCGCGTCGCCGCAAGAGGGCCACACCGTGCGCGATCACCAAGTGTCGTTGATGGAGCGGCACCGCAGTCCGTAACCCTCCGCGTGGTGCTTTACGGTTGTCTCCGGCCGCACCGCGACCGTGCGCGCGACCCCGCACCGAATTGACCTGCAGGAGTTGAGTTGCCGACCAAGAGCTCGCGTTCGGGAAGCCGGATCGTGTATGCCGCCGGAGCCGTGCTGTGGCGGCCGACCGATTCGACCAACCCCGGCCTCGAGATCGCGGTGATCCACCGCCCCCGCTACGACGACTGGTCGCTGCCCAAGGGCAAGGTCGACCCGGGCGAGACGGCGCCCGTCGCCGCGGTGCGGGAGGTACGCGAGGAGACGGGGCACCACTCCATCCTGGGCAGGCGGCTCGACATGGTGAGCTACCCGATCGATGCCGGGGTCAAGAAGGTCTACTACTGGGCCGCGCGCAGCACCGGCGGTGACTTCACCCCCGGCAACGAGGTCGACGAATTGGTGTGGCTACCGATTTCCGACGCGCTGAAGAAAATCAGCTACTCTCACGACCGAAAGATGCTGCGCCACTTCACCAAACATCCCGCGGACACGCACACGGTGGTGGTGGTCCGGCACGGGACGGCGGGCCGTAAATCGCGCTTCAAGGGCGACGACACCCAACGGCCGCTGGACAAACGGGGCCGCGCGCAGGCCGAGGCGCTGGTGCCGCAGCTGCTGGCCTTCGGCGCCACCGACGTCTATGCGGCCGACCGGCTGCGCTGCCACCAGACGGTGGAGCCCCTCGCGGAGGAGCTGGGTGTGCCGGTGCACAACGAGCCCACCCTCACCGAAGAGTCCTACGCCAAGAGCCCCAAACGCGGCCGGCACCGGATGCTCGCCATCGCGGAGCAGCAAGGCACACCGGTCATTTGCACCCAGG
>NZ_LZJB01000622.1:0-19751 GCF_001666895.1 Mycobacterium sp. E3298 | reverse complement strand
GCCGACCCGTCGGCGGAGAATTGGCCAGCCATGGGCGTCACGGTGATCCCGCGGTCCGAGGCGGCGCCGGTGACCGTGTAACCCCCGTCGCCGGCCATCCGTTGCGCGTCGAGTCTCACCGTGCCCGTGCTCCCCGGCGCGATCGTGACCACCGGGTTGGCGACGTTGACGGTCACCGCCGAACCGCCCGCGCCGAAGGACGGGGGCGCCGCCGATTCGCTTGTACCCCAATGCTTGTCGGGGTAAGCGCCCAGCGAGAACGCCAGTTCGCCCCCCGTGCGGACGAACGACTCGGGCAGCCACGTGTTGTCGGTGGCGCGACCGTCGACGCGCAGGCCACTGATGTACCTGAGGTGGTACGGTCCGGACGCGCCGGGCGCCGAGATCCGGATGGCCCTGCCGTGCGGGAGCGCGATCACCGCGCGGTCGAAAAGCGGTGCGCCGACGGTGAGGATCGCCGTTCCGGGTGTGCTCGGGTAGAGCCCCAGCGCCGCCCAGACATACCAACTGGCCATCGCGCCGAGGTCGTCGTTGCCGGGCTCGCCGTCCGGCGTCGGGCCGAACAGGCCCCGCACCCGGTCGACCGTGTGTTGCGCCTTCCACGGCTGACCGATGTAGTTGTACAGCCACGGCACCCCGAAGCCCGGTTCGTTGCCGGCCCACAGGTAGGGCTCGTTGGGCCCGACGTTGAGTCTCTCGGTGAAGGCGTCGAGGCGCGCGGCCACCGCGTCACGGCCGCCGAGCGCGGTCACCAGGCCGGCCACGTTGTGCGGCACCCACCAGACGTACTGCGCGGCGTTGCCCTCGTCGTAGCCGATCTGGCCGAAACTCGACTGGGGCTCGACGAAACCCGGGCCGTCGCGGAAGAATCCGGTCCAGCTGCGCGGTGAGACGTAACCGGTGCTCGGGTTGAACAGGTTCTGCCAATACTGCGACCGGGCTTGGAATTCGGCGGCCGTGGCGTCCTCGCCGAGCGAGTCGGCGAATCGCGAGATGGCGAAGTCGTCGACCGACCATTCCAGCGTGATCGACGCGTCGGCGATCCAGCCGTCGAGGCCGAATTCCTGCGTGAAGGGTGCGTAGCCGCGCTCCAGGTAGGTGGCGATGCCCGGCCGCTCCACGTATTTGTTCAGCCCGACCCCGCCTTTCGTCGCCGCATTCACCATGTAGCGCAGCGCCGTTCGGGTGTCGAAGTTCTCGGCCCCGAACGCGTGGAGGTTCACGATGAGCGGCACGACGTTGTCGCCGCTCATCTCCGCGGTCGCGGCGTTGGCGAACGCCCAGCGCGGCAGCGCGCCGCTCTGCTCGGCGTCGTTCACCAGCGATTGGGCCATGTCGCCGGCCCGGTCTGGAAAGAGGAGCGCCTGCAACGCCGCCAGGCAGCGGTAGGTGTCCCAGTCGGAGAAGTTGGCATACTGCGTCCGCCCCGCGGCCACGGTGTGCACGGCGCCGTCGAACCCGACGTATCGGCCGTCGGCGTCGTTGAAGGTGTTGGGGTGCAAGAGGGATCGGTACAGCGAGGTGTAGAAGGTGTCCAGGTCGTCGACATTGCGGCCGGCGACGGCGATGCGTGACAGGCTGGCATTCCATTCCCGCGACGCCGCGGCGCGCACGTCGTCGAAACTTGCGCCGCCCTCGGCCGCCAAATTCGCCCGCGCCCCGTCGATGCCGACGTAGGAGATCGCGGTACGCACCTCTAGCACCGAGCCGGGCGGGAACTGCACGTATCCGCCGCTGTACGGGGAATTCGCGCTGCGGGCGCCGGGGTAAACCGCGAAGCCATCCCATGCGCCGTAGGCGGTGAACGGCTGGCTGAACTTCATCGCGAAATAGACCGTGTACGTGTTGTTCTTGCCGCAGAATCCGCCACTGGTGGCCCAGCCCGTGATCGTCGTGTTGTCCTCGCCGATCTGAATGGTTGCGCGGGAGTTGCCGGCCAGCGATGCGCCGGATCGCACCTGAAGCAGGGCGGGGCGGCCGTTGTGCGGGTAGCTGAACCGGCCGACGCCGGTGCGCGTCGTGGCGGTGAGTTCGGCCTTCACCCCGGTATCCGGAAACCGCACCGTGTAATAGCCCGGCACGCCCTGTTCGGTGTCGTCGTGGGCGATCCGCTCCCAGGACTTCCAGGGTTGCATGCCAATTCCGTTGCCGGTCGGCAACATCGAGATGTCACCGAACGCCGCGCAGCCGACCGAGGCGTGGGTCATGCTGAACCCGCTCGCGCGCGGGTTGTCGTAGTTGTAACCGGCGTAGTTGCCCACCGTGTCCGGTGAGTACTGCACCATTCCGAACGGCACGGTGGCGCCCGGGAAGTTGTTGATCTCCCCCACCGTCCGGCCGCCCGTCCCGGTGCCGATGAGCGTGGCGACGTGGTCGACCGGGCTGGCCACCAATGTGGGCTCGCCGTCATAGGCCATCGGCGGCGCGGCAGCGATGAACGCCATGAAGACGACCGACGCCGCGAGAATCGCGACGATGGTCCTTCGTGCCCGCATACCTGTCTCTTACTGGACAACTGTGTATTGAGTGGGCGTTTTCCAACCGAATTGGATAACGATTTGCTTCGACCATCACGGCGGCGCCCAAAGTTCAAAAAAATATCGGCAAACGCGGGCGCCATTTCGGCTACTGTCGTCTCGGCGTGGCCGGCGCTGGTACCGGCCCCAATTTTCGGGAGATTGGATCGATGAAACATTTGACGACAGCAACCATTTCCGTGGCGCTGAGTTTGGCGCTCGTCGGTTGCGGCGGTGACCACAAATCCGGCAATCAATCGACGACATCGACGACCACATCCGCCTCGACATCCACCACGTCGTCGGCGACCAGCGCGGCACCGGCCGCCAAAGCCAAATACACCATCGCCGACTACGTGAAGGACAACCACATCACGGAGACCCCCGTCCATCACGGCGATCCCGGCCCGAACGTCGACCTGCCGGTGCCCAACGGCTGGCAGCTCAACCAGAACGCGGGCACGTCATATGGCGGCATCGTCATGACCCAGCCCAGTAACCCCGCCGACGCGCCCACCGTCTCGGCGCTGTTCTCCCGGCTGTCGGGCAACGTCGACCCGGCGAAGGTCATCCAGTACGCGCCGGGCGAGGTGCAGAACCTGCCCGGGTTCGACGGCAGCGGCGACGGCAGCGCGTCGACGCTCGGCGGTTTCCAGGCGTGGCAAATCGGGGGCACCTATCAGAAGGACGGCGCCACCCGTGTCATCGCCCAGAAGACGGTGGTGATCCCCAGCCAGGGCGCCGTCTACGTGCTCCAACTCAACGCCGAGGGCCCGCAGGCCGATCAGGGCCCGCTGATGGACGTCACGAAGATCATCGACGACCAGACGACGATCACGCCGTGACCTAGGACCGTGCTGCCCCTCGGCCCTAGGCCGGGGGCCCGATTGGCCTTACGGTAAGCGCATGGCCGAGCAGTCGCATCAGATAGAGGCCGGGCATCCCCCGTCGGCGCTGATGCGCATCGTCAACCCGATGATGGGTTTCCTGTTGCGCACCCCGCTGGCCGGTCCCGCCCGCAAACAGCTGATGGTGCTGAGCTTCACCGGGCGAAAAACGGGCCGGCCGTTCTCAATTCCGTTGAGCGCCCATGTGATTGACGGTCAGCTCTACGCGCTGACCGGCGCGCCCTGGAAGCAGAACTTCCGCGACGGCGCACCCGCTCAGGTCGTCTACGACGGCAAGACGACCGCGATGCGCGGCGAGCTCATCCGCGACCGGGCCACGGTGTCCGACCTCTTCCTGCGCTGCGCCGAGTCCTACGGCGTCCAGCGCGCGCAGCGGATGATCGGGCTCAAGTTCCGCGATCACCGGATACCGACACGCGACGAGTTCGCCGAGGCGGTCGACCGGATGCACCTGGGAGCGGTGCGCCTGATCCCGGTGGGATAGCCGCTCAGTTGTCGGCGCCGAAGGCCCGATCGTGCGCGGTGAGCAGGCGCTGGTCGAACCGCGAGCGCGACGTGATGACCTCCCTGCCCAACTCCGAGAAGTCCTTCGCGATTTGCTCGGCCAGCGCGCCCAGCTTCATGTTGCGCACCTGCGACAGGGATTTGAGTAGGTTGAACGCCGCCAGCTCGTCGACGCCGTAAACCAACATCAACATGCCCTTGGTCCGGTCGATGGCGCCGCGACGCTCGGCGATCTCGGCCACCTGCTCGCTGATGCTCTCCTCGCGCTTGCGGCTGCGCGCCGGGGTGACGTCCACGTAGAAGCCGTGGGTGCCGATCACCTCGCCGTTGCTGTCGCAGAATTGGTCGCCCACCACGACCACGTCGTGGGTGTTGCCGCGAGTGTCCACGATGCGGTGCCTGGTGCTGAACGCCTGCCGGTGTTCGACCATGTCGTTGATGGTTGCGGCGACCTGGTTGCGGTCGGCCGGGTGCTTGTGGGCGATCACCAGCTCCGTCGTCGGGGTGACGGTTCCGGGTTCGTAGCCGTGCATCCGGTACACGGAGTCGGACCACTCCCAGCGCTGGTCCTCGAAGTAGAAGCGAAACCACCCGGCCCGCTGCGGCGTGCCGCCGGCGAGGGCCTCCTCCACCGCCGCCGTCTGGCCGTCTAGTTCCCACGCCACAGCGCACGCCCCGTCTCCGACTTTGCCGCCCACCCCGCCCTCCCTTCGAGCGACGCCTTCCGGATGGCGTCGCTTTCCTGCAGTCGCAGCGCGGACACGCGGCATAGTTCGCGCGCCCGGTCGAGCTGCTGACGCGAGCGCTGCATGGAGCTGGCGACCGAAAGCTGCAGCGACCGGGTAGAGGCCGAATACGCGCCCGCACCGGTCGCGGAGCGCCGCCGCAGGGTTTCCCGCAGCGCGGCCGTGCGGCGCGCCGCTCGAACGCGATGGGCCTTCTGCCGGCAGGCCGGCGAGCAGTAGACGGCATCGGCCCGGGCCGAGAAACCCGCCCCGCACATCGCGCATGTCATCCCCGGCATAGCCGTTACGTTACAGCTATCTGCGGGCGCGTTACAGCTATGGCCGCTAAGTGCGGAACGGGCCGTGTCGGGCGGGCTCGGTCAATCCCACGGTCCCGCGCCGGCGGCGGCGCGGGTCCGGGCGATTACCGGCGGCCCGAAACCGGCGTCGCGTACCGCGCGTCGCACCGCCTCGTCGACCGCGCCGGTCCGGTCGGCCGGCACGAGCGCGATCACGCAGCCGCCGAACCCGCCGCCGGTCATCCGCGCGCCCAGCGCGCCGGCCCCCACCGCGGTGTCGGCGATCAGGTCGATGTGTTGGGTGGTGATCTCGAAGTCGTCACGCATGGACGCGTGCGAGGCGTTGAAGATCCGCCCGGCTTCGCCGAAGTCCGCATCGCGGAGGGCCGCTACGCAGTCGAGCACCCGCTGATTCTCGCTCAGCACGTGGCGGGCCCGGCGGGCGTCGACGGGGTCACGGACCGCGGCCACGACCGAGGGCCCGCGGACGCCGATCTCGCGCAACGACGACACCCCGAGCTCCGCCGCCGCCCGCTCGCACGACGCGCGGCGCGCGGCGTAGTCGCCGCCGGCGTGACTGTGGCGGGCACGGGAGTCGATCAACAGCAGCGCGACACCGGCGGCGTCCGGGTCGAAGGCCACCGGCTCGACCGTGAGATCGCGGAAGTCGATCAGCAGCGCCGTCGCCGGCCGGGCGAACAGCGACGCCAGCTGGTCGAGCAAACCCGTTGGGGCGCCGACGTACTCGTTCTCGGCGCGCTGGGCCAGCCTCGCCTGCTCGATGCGGTCGATGCGTGCCCCGGCGGCCGCCGCGATCGCGCCCAGCGCCGCGCACTCCAGCGCCGCCGACGACGACAGTCCCGACCCCATCTCCACGTCGCTGGTGATGCGCATCGCGCCGCCGGGCACCGGGTGGCCGGCGCGCCGCAGTGCCCACACCACCCCGGCGACGTAGGCGGCCCAGCCGGCCACGTCGCCGGGCACGGTGTCGAGCGCGATCCGCACCGACCCGTCCGCGCGGTCACTGCCCACCGTGACGGCATCGCTGCCGTCGGGCCTGAACGTCACCACCGTGCGCTGCGGCAGCGCGATCGGCAAGGCGAACCCCAGGTTGTAGTCGGTGTGCTCGCCGATCAGGTTGACCCGACCGGGGGCGGCGTAGCGGACGGTCATCCGAGCTCACGCAGCCGCTCAGCCACGCTTTCGGGCGTGACATCGCTGATGAACGCGTCCATCGCCGACTCGGAGGCCGCCAGGTACTTCAGCTTGGTGGCGCTGCGCCGGATCGACATCAACTCGACGTGGAAGTAGCCGTCAGCCTGGGCGTCGGTGTCGGCGTACTGGTGCAACGCCGAAATGTAGGGCAGCGGTGAGGAATACATCCGGTCGAATCGCCGCAGCATGTCCAGGTAGATCCGCGCGAAACCCTCCCGTTCGTCCTCGCCGAGTTCGGTGAGGTTGCGCACGAACCTGTTCGGGTAGATGTGCACCTCGACCGGCCACCGCGCCGCGAAGGGCACGAACGCGGTGAACAGGTCATCGCGCGCGACGATTCGGCTGCCGTCGGCGATTTCGCCGGCCAGTAGGTCGCCGAAGAGGTTGGTGCCGTGGCGCATTCGGTGCTCGCGCGCCTGCCCCAGCATGGCGGCGGTGCGCGGCGTCAGATACGGGTAGCCGTAGATCTGCCCGTGCGGGTGGGTCAACGTCACCCCGATTTCCTCGCCGCGGTTCTCGAAGCAGAACACCTGCTCGATGCCCGGCGCGGCCAACAGTTCGCCGGTGCGGTGCCGCCACGCCTCGATGACCAGCCGGGCGTGCGCGACGTCCAGCCCGGCGAAGGAGCCGGTGTGGTCGCTGGAGAAGCAGATCACCTCGCTGCGCCCGTGCCCCGGAGCGCACACGAAGCCGGCACCCGGGAGCGCGGGCGCCGGACCCGAGCCGGACAGGCTGGGGAAGCGGTTCTCGAAGACCACGACGTCGTAGTCCGGCGCGGGCACCTCACTGGTCAGCCCGGTCGGGCCGGGGCACAGCGGGCACTGGTCGGGGGGCGGCTTGTAGGTGCGGTCTTGGCGCAGCGCCGCGACGATCACCCACTGCCCCGTCGTCTGGTCGAACCGCAGCTCGGATCGCTGACCGTCGCGCGCAGGCAGCGGCCTGCGGTCGTCGACCGGCGCCGGGCGGTGCCCGGGCAGCGCGAAGAAGAGCAGGTCACGGCCGTCGGCCAGCTTGGCCCGCGTCGGCGCTGTCACGATGTCGAAGACTAGCTTGTGCCGAAGTTCGGGTAACCCATGATGCGTTCGGCAGGCCAGAAGGGGGGCGCGGCGATCACCGACTTCTACGAACAGGCGCGCAACTGGGTGGTCGGCTCCGATCCCGGTCTGCTCCGGCTGCGCATGGCGACGCGGACGACGGCCGCGCTCGGCTGTTCACTGCTGGTCCTGTACGCCGCGACCCGTGCGACGGGGCAGCCGCTGACGGTCGCGTTGCTGGGCGTCGTCATCACGATGGTCGCTTCGCGATCGGTCAACGAGCCGGACCCGGGGCAGCAGCGGATCACCATGGCGCTGCTGCCCGTGCCCGCCGCCGTGGCCATCGCCGCCGCGGCGGCGCTCGCGCCCCACCAGGTGGTCAGTGACGCGGTGTTCGTGCTCGTCGTGTTCACCGCCGCCTACGTCCGCCGCTTCGGGGCGCGCGGCCGGGCGTTGGGCATGGTCGCCTTCATGTCCTACTTCTTCACGCTGTATCTGCGTGCGAGCGTCTCGGAGCTGCCGTGGATGATCGGGGCGGTCGCGGTGGGCACGGTGTGCACGTTCGTGATGACCACCTACGTCATGCCCGATCGGCCGGACCGCGTGCTGCGGGCGACCGTCCGTGCGTTGCGGGCGCGGATGGCGATCGTCGTCGACACCACCGCGGACGCCGTCCGCACCGGCCGCCTCGACGAACGGCGCAGGCGCCGGATGCGGGCGCGCACCACCCGGCTCAACGAGACCGCGCTGATGGTGCAGAGCCAGATCGAGGACAAGGCCGACCCCGCGATGCTGTGGCCCGGCGTCACCGCCGAACAGTTGGCCCCCTGGCTGCTGGACGCGGAGCTGGCCATCGAGTGGGTGGCGACGGCCGGGCGGCGGGCCGCGGCGCTGATGTCGGAGGACCCGAGCGCGATACCCGCACCGACTCGGGTCGCGCTCGTCGACGCGCTGTCGCGGCTGGCGCGGGCCATCCGCCTGCCCGAGCCCGACGGCCTCCGCCAAGCCGGCGCGCGGGCGCAACGGCTGCTGGACGAGCAGCGCGGCGCCGCCGGTGACGATCCGGGCAGCGCCGCCGTGCGCCGCCTCGCCCTGGCGATAATCAACGCCGCCACAGCGACTTCCGACGTTCGGGCCATTGTCGACCGCGCCGCGGCCGGCCAGGCGGGCGCCCTGGAGAACCGGGACAGCGAGCGCCCGCCTGCCTCGGACGGCGCGCCGCCGGACGCGCCCGGCGAGCCCGCCGACGAGGCACCGTCGCAGGGCCTCCGGCCGACCACCCGGCAGGCCATCCAGGTCGCCGTCGCCGCGTCGCTCGCGATCATCGCGGGCGAGCTGGTGTCACCCGCCCGCTGGTATTGGGCGGTGATCGCCGCGTTCGTCATCTTCGCCGGCACGAACTCGTGGGGCGAAACCCTGACCAAAGGCTGGCAGCGCCTGCTCGGCACCCTGCTCGGCGTGCCGTGCGGCGTGCTGGTGGCCACGCTGCTGGCCGGCGACAAGACGGCCGCGCTCGCCGGCATCTTCGTCTGCCTGTTCTGCGCCTTCTATTTCATGACGGTCACGTACAGCCTGATGACCTTCTGGATCACGACGATGCTGGCGTTGCTGTACGGCCTGCTCGGGCAATTCTCGTTCGGCGTGCTGATGTTGCGGATCGAAGAGACCGCCCTCGGCGCGGTGATCGGGGCGACGGTGGCCGTGGTCGTGTTGCCGACGCACACCAGGGAGGCGATCCGCGACGACACCCGAACGTTCCTCGCCAGCCTGTCGGCGCTCGTCGAGGTGTCGACCGGGACGATGCTCGGCGACGACGCGAGCGGGAGCCCGTCCGAGCAGGCACGCCAACTGGACCGGGACCTCCAGCAGTTCCGGGTGACCGCCAAGCCGCTGCTGGCGGGCGTCGCCGGCCTGGCGGGCCGGCGCAGCATTCGCCGCGCCCTGCGCATCTTCGCCGCGTGCGACCGGTACGGGCGCAGCCTGGCGCGTAGCAGCGAGCGATACCAGGATCCGCTGGGGGCCCAGCCGCTCACCTTCGAACTGGCCCAGGCCTTTTCGGCGGCCGCGGCTCAGACGCGGCGCAACATCGACGCGCTGGCCGCAGCCATCGGCAGTGGCCGCGCGCCGACCATGGTGTCGGCGGCAGACGAGCTCGACGCCGCGGAGACGCTGGCCCGGCAGCGGGACGGCGAGGCCGGATCGCCGATGCCCGACACCCGCCGATTACTCACCGCGGTGCACGCGCTGCGCCAGATCGAGCGGGCCGTCGTGACCGCGGCCACCAACCTCGGCGGGCGCGAAACCGCCGCGGCCGAATTTCACACCGACGGGTTTCAGAGGCCGGGCAGGCATGCGGGGAAATAGCACGGCTGGTTGGGCCCCTGGGCTTTTCGCACCAGGTCGAACAGCGCCAGCATCGTTTGCAACAGCCGCATTTCGACGCCGGGCCGTTGCGCAGGAGGCAGGTTCTGCACGTCGTTCGACACCGTGGTGGACTGCTGCTGCAGCTGCGTCAGCCGTTGCTGACGTTCCGCCGGGGTGAGGTTGTCCCAGTTGTCGTGCAGGTCGTTCACCTGCCACTGCAGTTCGGCGACCTCCGCCTCGGGATCGGGCTGCGGGGCGGGGGCCAGCGCGTAGAACCGGCTCCCGACGGGCGCCGGCGCGGTCTCGGCCTGCGCCCATCCGGCCGCCGCCAGCGCGACGGCGACGAGGCCGGACGCGACTATCGCTGTGATTTTCATGAATCTTCTTTTCTTTCAAGGCTCGCCTTTATGGTGCTGGCATTAGGTCACGCCGGGTTTGCTACCGATCCCAATAGTCGAAAGGGACTGCGACGGCGACGTCGAAGCTGCCTGGGCAGTACAGCTAGCGGGCCGGGGCCTCGGTGGCGGCGGGCGCCGCGGCGGGAACGTCCCTGACCGCCCGCAGGCGAATGCGGGCCCCGCGATGTGGCACCAGGACAACGAATTTCAGCCGCTGGCGTTCGTCGGGCGCGGACGTGGTAGACAACTCGACCCGGCGCAGAATCTCGCGCAACACCACGCGCATCTCGACCGAGGCGAACCCGGCGCCCAGACAGCGGCGGTTGCCGCCACCGAACGGGAACCAGGTCGTCGGGGTGAGGGTGGCGCCCAGCATGCGGTCGGGGTCGAATCGGTGCGGGTCCGGATAAACCGCGGCGCTGGTGTGCACCAGCCCGATTCCGGGCGCCACCATGACCCTGGCCGGCAGCCGGTAGCCGGCCACGTCGGCCGGTTCGGTGAGCACCCGCCCCACGTCGAAGACCACCGGGCGGATCCGCAACGTCTCCTTCACCAGCGCGTCGAGATACTCGTCTCCGGCCGGATCGCTCCCGGCGCCGGCCTCGGCGGCGGCCGTGGCCTTGGCCAGCACGGCCGGATGGCGGGTCAACCGCTCGAGCGCCCAGGACAACCCGTTCGCGGTGGTGTCGTGCCCGGCCACCAGCAACGTCATCAGCTGATCCCGCAACTCGCGGTCCGACATCGGGTGCCCGCCCTCGTCGGCACGGACGAGCATGGCCAGCACGTCGGTGCGCTCGGCCAGGTCGGGGTCGGCGCGGCGCTCGGCGATCTCGGCGTAGAGCAGGCGGTCCGCCTCGGCCATCCGGCGCCGCAGCGCCCGCCACGGGAGGTAACGCTGCAGCTCCGGCCTGGCCAGCGCCAGAGTCGCCCAGGGGCCCACCGTGAGCAGCCGGGGCATGATCGCGAGCAGGGCGGCGAGCCGGGCCGGATCCGTGGCACCGATGACCGTCCGCAGGATGACCTCCAGCGTGATCTCCGACATCTTGGGCGCGGCCGCGAAGCTCTTGCCCACCGGCCACTCGGCGATCTTGGCGGCGGCGATGTCGGCCATCTGCCCGGCTTGGCGAGCGACGGCGTCCCGATGGAAGGGCGGCAGCATCAGCCGGCGCCGGTCGCGGTGGACATCCTCGTCGATCACCAGAAGCGAGCTCTCGCCCAGCAATCCGCTCAAGATCGAATTGGCTTCTCCGGCATGGAAAACGCGCGGGTCGCCGGCGAAGACCGTCTTGATGTCGGCCGGGTCGGCCAAGTACACCAGCGTGCCCATCCCCGCGACGCGCAGCGTGAACACGTTCCCATAACGACGCCGGCAGGCGGCAACGAAGTGCGACCCGCGGTGCAACATCAACGCGGCCTGTAGAACCCGGGGCAGCCGGGGCCCCGGCGGGAGCGTGGAACGCGCGGCTTTGCGCATCGCCCGTCATTTTACGACGGGCCCGCGCGGCGGAGCGGAATTACTTTGCGCCGCCCCCTCAGCTCACATCCGCAGCTGGGTGGTATCCGTCTCGTGGCGGTCGCCGGTCGCGATGAAGTCTTCGATCAGCTCCACCACCTGGTTCGGCGCCTCGACCTGAGCGAAGTGACCCACGTCGGGCAGGATTTCCAGCCGCGCGTCGGTGCGGGCCTCGTGCGCGGC
Source organism: Mycobacterium sp. E3298 (assembly GCF_001666895.1). Classification (NCBI taxonomy): domain Bacteria; kingdom Bacillati; phylum Actinomycetota; class Actinomycetes; order Mycobacteriales; family Mycobacteriaceae; genus Mycobacterium; species Mycobacterium sp. E3298. Next base: position 8,092 of record NZ_LZJB01000622.1, on the reverse strand, counting down.
GTACGCGTGGTCGACGGGGATGATGGCATCCCGCTCGCCCCAAATCGCCATCACCGGCAGGTCCTCGCGCAGCCGCAGCCTGCTGAGCGCGCTGACCGCCTGGCCCCGGTAGTCCACCACCGACCGCAGCGTGCGCAGGAACGACTGCCGGGTCTCGCCGTCGGACAGCGACGAGTAGGCGCTCCACATTTCGGCCCCGCGCGGCGAGTGGATGCCGGCCCCGCGCAACCACGACCTGAGCCGATTGCCGACGGCCAATACCGGCTTGGGCGCGATGATGGGCAGCACCAGCTCCGCCCCGGGCGCCGACAGCAGCCGCAGCACCCAGCCGACGTCGGGCCCCAGCCCGCCGCTGCTGATCAGGATCAGGCGCTTGGCGTAGTCGGGGTGCTGGTAGACGAACTGCATCGCGACGCCGCCGCCGAGCGATTGACCGACCAAGGTGGCCTGGCTGACGCCCAGCTCGTCGAGCAGATCGCGAAGCCAGACCGCGAACGCACCCAGCGAATAGTCCGTGCGGGGCTTCGCCGATGCGCCGTGGCCGAGCAGGTCCGGGGCGATGACCCGGAACTTCTTGGCCAGCGGCGGGATGATCGACCGCCACGTCTCTGAGCTGCCCGCCATGCCGTGGATGAGCAGGAGCACCTCGCCGTCACCCTCGTCGCGGTAGGCGACCCGGTCGCCGTGCAGCTCGAGATACTTCAACTCGTTCATGGCCCCGGTGTACCCGCTCCGGCGTCGTTTAGAGGCCTGTGTGGGCGAATCTGTGAGGGAAAACGCTTCCGGCCGCCACAGTGCCGGACGCCTCAGCGATGATCTACTGCATGACCGAACCGGTTGCGGCCCGCGTGGCCGTCTACCTCGACTTCGACAACATCGTGATCTCGCGATATGACCAGGTGCACGGTCGCAACTCGTTCCAGCGGGACAAGGCCAAGGGCCTCGAGCAGTACGGCGAGCGGCTGGACCGGGCCACGGTGGACGTCGGCGCCATCCTCGACTTCGCATCGTCGTTCGGGACGCTGGTGCTCACCCGCGCCTACGCCGACTGGTCGGCCGATATCAACACCGGCTATCGCGGGCAGCTGGTGGGCCGCGCGGTCGACCTGGTGCAGTTGTTCCCCGCGGCGGCCTACGGCAAGAACGGAGCGGACATCCGGTTGGCCGTCGACGCGGTCGAGGACATGTTCCGGCTGCCCGACCTGACCCACGTCGTGATCGTGGCCGGCGACTCCGACTACATCCCGCTGGCCCAGCGCTGCAAGAGGCTGGGCCGGTACGTGGTGGGGATCGGGGTGGCCGGCGCGTCGAGCCGGGCGCTGGCGGCGGCCTGCGACGAGTTCGTCATCTACGACTCGCTGCCGGGCGTGCCTGCGCTCGCACCGCAGGCCGCCGAAGCCGACGCCAAGCCGGCGAAGCGACGCTCCGGGCGTGCCAAGGAGGCGGCGCCCGAGGAGCCGGAGCCGCCCGATCCCCAGGCGGCCGCCACGGCGCTGCTGACGCGCGCGCTGCAGATCGGCCTGGACAAGGACGACGTCGACTGGCTGCACAACTCCGCGGTGAAGGCCCAGATGAAACGGATGGACCCGTCGTTCAGCGAAAGGTCGTTGGGATTCCGGTCATTCAGCGATTTCCTGCGTTCGCGCTCCGATGTCGTCGAGTTGGACGAGACGTCGACGACGCGGATGGTGCGGTTGCGTGCGCAAGACTGAAACCATCTCGGGGCCCCGGTGGCTGACCCGCAACGTCCGGGTGCTCTCCGGGGTCTCGTTCCTGCAAGACGCGGCCAGCGAGCTGTTGTACCCGCTGTTGCCGATCTACCTGACGGCCGTGCTGGGCGCCCCGCCGTCGGTGGTGGGCGCAGTCGAGGGGGCGGCCGAGGGTGCGGCGTCGCTGACGAAGCTCGCGGCGGGCCCGCTCGGCGACCGGTTCGCCCGGCGCCCGTTGATCGCCACCGGCTACGGCATGGCCGCGCTCGGCAAGGTCATCATCGCGGTGGCCGGGGCGTGGCCGGGCGTGCTGGCGGGTCGCGTGGTCGACCGGCTCGGCAAGGGCATTCGCGGCGCACCGCGCGACGCGCTGTTGGTCGATGACGTCGATGACGCCTTGCGCGGGAGGGTTTTCGGCTTCCACCGCGCGATGGACACCTTCGGCGCCGTCGTCGGTCCGCTGCTCGGGCTGGTGGGTTACGAACTGCTGGACCATCGGATCGCGCCGTTGCTGTATGTCGCCATCGTGCCCGCCGTCCTGTCGGTGGCACTCGTCTTCGGCGTGCGCGAGCGCGGGCGCCGGGCCCCGCGGGAGCGGCGGCAGTCCATGTGGGCGGGTGTGCGTTCGTTGCCGAGGCCGTATTGGCGGGTGACCGCGCTCCTGGTCGTCTTTAGCATGGTCAATTTCCCCGATGCCCTGTTGTTGTTGCGCCTCAACGAAATCGGCTTCTCGGTGGTCGGGGTGATCCTGGCCTACGTCGGTTACAACGCGGTGTATGCGCTGGCCAGCTACCCGGCCGGAGCGCTCGCAGACCGCATCGGCAGGCCGGCGCTGTTCGGCATCGGCCTGGCCTTTTTTGCGATCGGCTACGTCGGGCTGGGGCTGACCACGGACGCCGTCACGGCATGGCTGCTGATCGGCGCCTATGGAATGTTCACCGGGTGCACCGACGGCGTCGGGAAGGCCTGGATCTCGGGGTTGGTCGACCCGGGGCACCAGGCCAGCGCGCAGGGCGTGTTCCAGGGCGCCGTGGGCCTGGCCGTGCTGGTGGCCGGCTTGTGGGCGGGTGCCCTGTGGGGTTCGAACGGCCAACTGCCACTGCTCATTTCGGGGGTCACGGGCGGCGTCTTCGCGGTCCTGCTGATCGGCGGCCGGCTGGTCGGCGCGTTAAGGAGCGGGTGACCGCAACCCTGGCGACCACACACATCGGCTCCAACGTATGGCGAGGGCCGGCTTGAGCCCGCAATATCGTTGACACACAACCCAGCCGGTCATACATTGTGTGAAAGTTGTCGCGGGCGCCTCGCTTCGCGCGACCTCGAGGAGACCGTCATGGCCGTCGGTACCGCCCCCACAAGCGTTTTCGACGCCGACCTGCCGACGCTGGCGTACCACGCCGAGGAAACCCCCGCCGACGTCTACCCCCGCCTCCAGGCGGCGCAGCGGCACGCCCCGGTCGCCATGGGCCCGCACGGGCCCGAGGTCCTCTCCTACCACCTGGTCCGCTCCGTCCTCCGCGATGCGCGATTCCAGATCCCGCCGGGGATCAACCTGCTCGCCCAGGGGGTGACGTCGGGCCCGTTGTGGGACAAGGTGGTCAACAGCCTGCTGTGCCTGGAGGGCGCCGCGCACCACCGGCTGCGCAGCCTGACGTCCAAGGCGTTCACCCCCCGCGCGACCCTGCGGCTGCACGACACCATGGTCGACGTGATGAATGGGCTCATCGATGCCGTCATCGACGCGGGTCGCTGCGACGTCGTCGCCGACCTTGCCCGCCCCTACCCCGTGCCGATCATCTGCGCCTTGCTCGGGGCCCCGCGCGAGGACTGGCAACAGTTCTCGCTATGGGCGGACGACGTGTTCAAGGCCTTCAGCTTCAGCGTCGACATCCGGGAGGTCGAGCCCGTCGTCATGCGGGCGTGGGGCGAGCTCGACGACTACGTCGACGACATGGTGGCGCGGCGGAGGCACAGCCTGACCGACGACCTGCTCTCCGACCTGATCCGCGCCGAGGATGACGGCGACCGCCTGAACACCGCCGAGCTGCGGATGCTGGCGGGCGGCCTGCTGCTGGCGGGCACTGACACCACCCGCAACCAGGTGGCCGCGTCGGTGCACGTCCTCTGCGAGCACCCCGAGCAATGGGACCTGCTCAAGGAGCACCCCGAGCTGGCGATGCGCGCCGTCGAGGAGACCATGCGCCACTCGCCGATCGCGGGCGGGACCCTGCGCCTGGTGGTCGAGGACGCCGAGCTGGACGGCTACCTCTTTCCCGCGGGCACGATGGTCCTGGTCAACACGGCGGCCGCCAACCGCGACCCCGCGGTCTACGACGACCCCGACCGGGTCGACATCACCCGCGAGGGAGCCCCGCCCATCTTGACCTTCGGCGGGGGTGTGCACTACTGCCTGGGGGCCAACCTGGCCCGGCGCGAGATCGCCGAAGCGCTGAACGTCATCGCGGGCCGCCTGCTCAACCCGCGCACCGCCGGGCCGGTCCCGTGGAAGCCGATGGTGAGCCTGAGCGGCCCGAAGAGCCTGCCCATCGAGTTCGACCGATAGGCGTCGGTGTGACGAAGACCGCCTGACACAAGTCGCGGTTGGTCCCCGCCCGCTTTACGCTCACTGGTTACACGAACTTAACGGGGGTTTTTTGATGCGTGCGTTTCCGGGGCAAACTGCGGCCAAATGCGGGTCTGCCCTGCCCGCGCTGGCCGCCTGCCTGGCCCTCGTGGCGTGTTCGGAAACCGCGTCCCCACCCGCCGCGACGCCCACCACCTCGACTTCTTCGGCGAAAACCGCGCCCAGCGCCGTCGCCGCACCCGCGCCCATCACCGGTCCCTTGGAGAAGGATTGGAAAAGCTACGGCGGAACGGCGTACTTCGGCTGTCCGGAGAAATTTTCCGACAGCAAATCCGCACTCGACGACATCCGCCCGAAAATATTCGATCCGAAGACCGGCCAATACGTGGCGCCGGCCCTCCCGGTGGTCCCCGCCGGTGAGAACCTGACCGGCGCCATCTGCGCGCTGACGGGCACGGCGGAGGACATGCGGGTCGTCTATGTCGTCACGACCGTCAAACCCGCCCAGGCCCAACAACCCGCGGCCGCCAAGGCGACCGCGTACGCCTTCGACTTCAAGGCGGGCCAACCGCTGGCAACGAAGGAGCTGCAGCCGCCGACACCGGACCTGAAGCTGACCTCGTCGAAGGACTGGTCGCTGTCCTCGACCGCGTCGGGCGTGGCGTGGGTCAACGCCTTCACCGACGGGCACGCCCCCAATTCGCCGCCCCGGACCGTCATCCTGTCCGGCACCGATCTCTCGATGCCCTGGAACGATCCACAATCCGGGCGCGCCTGGCAGGACGTTCTCGCGTTCCAGCGCAACACCGACCCCGCCAAGACGTCGGGCGCCGAGCTGCGCCGGCCCAGCGGCGAGGCCATCTATCAGGACAACGACATCCGCAGCGTGGACGCCGAATTGTCCGACGGCCCGGACAAATTGGTGAAGATCACGCGCTGGGATTCCTACAACCCGCCCGTGCTGTCGACGATGTTCTACGACCTGAACGCCAAAGCGGTCATCAAGGTCGGCGACTCCGACCGCATTCCCGGCGGCGGGCTGTCCGCCACCTTGTCCGACGGGAAATTGTTTGTCGACGGCCATGATTCGGACAGTTCCCCGTTCGGTTTCGGGGTGTGGAACCTGCGCAGCCAGCAGTGGGATTTCCTGAAGACGCGCGACGACGCGAAGAAGATGTCGATCGCCAAGATGGCGTTCTTCGAAGACCACCTCTACATCACCAACGTCGGCAACACGTTCGCCGTCCTCGCCCTGCCCGCCACCGAACCGATCGCCACCACCTGGTCGGTCCGGCCCTTCGCGCGGATCTCGGGCTGGACGCTGATCTGCCGCGGTGAGAATGCCGTGGCCCTCAACGGCGACTGCAAGGACATCGTGATGGTGCAGGACCAGGACGGACACTTCCCCGGCCCCTGGACCTGAATTGCGTCAGCCGTCCACCGAGACCAGATGACGGTGCAGAAATTCCGTCTGCACCGAGCTGATCTCCTCGAACAGCTTTCCCGTGTAGACGTCGAAGTGCCCGACCGGGTAGCGGTGCAGCTCAACGTTATTCATCAGCGAGGCGATCCGTACCGCGAACCTGGGTGACGCCTGCAGGTCTTGGTCCCCCACGCACATCAGGACGGGCATGTGCAGTTTCTCCGCGGTGCCTTCGCGATAGCGCGGCAATGCGAACAGCATGCGGGGAGCCAGCGAGTTGCGCCAACCGACGGCTTCGCCGCCGAGCGCCTCGAACGCGAATCCGGCCTCTGGCTCAGTGAATACCGCGGTCCCGCCGGAGTCATCCACCACAGGAACCAGATACGGCCCTTGGCCCAACCTCGCCCCAACCGCGTCGCGGACCGCGGCGGCGGTGAATTGCAGCGTCCGCCATGCCACATCCCAACTGAGACGCTCGCGTAGTCCGCGGCCGCGGTGCCAGCCGTCGATCAGCGGGACTTGCGACACCACGGCGGCGACATCCGGGTCGTCGGCGGCGACCGCCAGCACGTGGCCGCCGCTGAGAGACGTTCCCCACAGCGCAACCCGACGCGGATCGATGTCGTCACGACCGCGCGCGTATCGCACCGCCGCCCGGTAGTCGTCCCGTTGTTCGTCGACGTCGATGACTTGCCGAGGCTCGCCACCGCTCGCTCCGAAATGCCGATAGTCGAACGCCAGCACCGCCAGGCCCGCCGCCGTGAATTTCTCCGCGTAAGCGGGCAGACCGAGGCGCTTGGTGGCGCTGCCGCCGTGCCCCATCACCACGCAGGCGAGCCCGTTGCCCGCGTTCGCCGGCCAATAGAGATCGGCCGCGCACGGCACCCCGCCGGACTCGAACGACACTTCCTGCAGCACTGACACGTCGGTTCCGTCCTGAGTTGCTACAACTCGTCCCAATCTGCCGCGTGGCGCGGGCACCTCACCAGAACCAAGAGGACCAGCCTTCGATGACGTTTTCCCCTACTGAACGGGCAGCCGGACGTCGATGCTCTCGGTATGCGTGGCAGACGACCGCGGTTGCTGCTCGACCAACTGCGCGACGAGCGTGGTCGACGGGTCATGCTCGTCTCGCACTGCCTGCTGAACGAGAACACGCGTTACGCCGGGGGTGCCACCCGACCGGGTGCGGTGGCGGAGGCGGTGGAGGAGCTGATCGGCGCCGGCTACGGGATTCACCAGCTGCCCTGCCCGGAACGGCTGGCCTGGGGCGGCGCGCTCAAACCCCACAGCCTGCCCCTCTACCACTCCAAGGGCGGCCTGCTGTACCCGTTCCGCGGCCTGTTGCTGCGCGCGTTCGTGGCCTGGACCCGCCTGGTCTATCGGCGATTGGCTCGGCAGGCGGTTCGCGACGTCGCCGACTACCAGCGGTCCGGGTTCACGGTGGCCGGCATCGTGGGCATCGGCGCCTCGCCGTCGTGCGGGGTAGTGACCACTTTGGATATGCGAGCGTCGCTGGACGTGGTCGCGGCCTGTCCCGCCGCCGCGCTTACGCGCGACGTCATGAACGAGCGCGCCGTTCTCGGGTGCCGTCGCGCGGGCGAGGGCTTGTTCATCGCCGCGCTGGATCGGCAGTTGCGCCGCCGCGGGCTGCAAGTGCCGGCGCTCGAGCACGACCTGGCAGCGGAGCTCCGCGGTGAACGGCAGAACCTGCTGGCCGAGGATGCGGTGCGGACCCTGGGTAGTAAAGCTCCGCTTTCCGGCGCCGCAGCACCCTAATCAACGCTGCATCTCGCACGTCAACTGCTAGGCGCGGGTGCGCGCGGATCGTCGACCCGCTAGCCCTCGTCCGCGTTCGCGAGAACCACTCGCGTGCCCTATTATCTGCGTATGCATGCAGGTACGCGGACAGCGCTCCGATGAGCGCGGGAAGCGAACACCATCACCACGAGCACGCACATGCGCACGGGATTCGCGGCCTCGTAGCCCAACTGCGTCCGCACAGCCACGACGCCGCCGACAGCGTGGACACCGCCCTGGAATCCAGCGCGATCGGCATCCGGGCGGTCAAGATCAGCCTCGTCGGACTGGGCGCTACCGCGGCCGTGCAGGTGGTGATCGCCGTCCTGTCGGGATCGATCGCGCTGCTCGCCGACACCATCCACAACTTCTCGGACGCGCTCACCGCCGTCCCGCTCTGGATCGCGTTCTCGTTGTGCCGCCGCGCGCCGACCCGCCGCTACACCTACGGCTACGGCCGCGCCGAGGACATCGCCGGCTTGTTCGTCATCGGCATGATCACGCTGTCGGCGATCGTCGCCGGCTACGAGGCCGTCCTGCGGCTGATTCACCCCGTCGCCATCGGCCACGTGGGTT
>NZ_LZJB01000621.1:0-1701 GCF_001666895.1 Mycobacterium sp. E3298 | reverse complement strand
CACCACGACGGCCACCTTGCCGCCGACGTCACCGGCCGCGGCTCCGTAGACCAGCCCCCCGGTCAGCCCGCTGAGCAGCATCGCGACCGTGGATCCGAGCAGTGCGGCCAGCACGTGGCTGGCGAGCCAACGGGTTCGCGACACCGCACCGGCCAGCGTCGTCTCGGCCCGTTGCGCCGATTCCTCCTGGTGTAGCCGCAGCGTCAGCGAGATCGCGAACGCGGCCGCGGCCATGCCCAGCATGGTGAACGCGACGGCGATGAAAGCCTCCGCCAAGGCGTTGGTCCCGCCCATTCGGAGAACGATGTCGCGCGCGGCGTTGCTGCCGCCGAGCTCGTCGCCGATGCCGTGCACCACGCTGCCCATCAAGATGCCGTAGAGGCACAGGCCCACGGTCCACAACACGAGGGCACCGCGGTCCAGCCGCCATGCCAGCCCGAACACGTTGCCCAGCGCCGGGGCGGCGGAGCCAGGGCCGGGGCGTTCGGCGAACAGCCCGGCACCCACGTCACGGCTCGCGAGGAGCCGATAGGCCACCGCGGTGAGGACGATGGTCGTCGCCAGGTGCAACAGCAGAACCGGCCAGTGGTCGCCCGCGTACGGCCGGACCTGCAGCGACCACCCCAGCGGCGAGAGCCAGGACAGCACGCCCGAACCGGCGTCGCCGAGGGCGCGCAGTGTGAAGGCCGCCGCCAGGACCGCGAACGCGGCGCCGCGGGCGGACCGCGCGCTCGGCGACAACTGCGCGGCCACCGCGGCGACGGCGGTGAACACCAGGCCGGAGCAGGCCAGCGCCGCACCGAAGGCGAGGGACCCGCCCGGGGCGACATCGGTGGTGAGCAGACCCGCCGCGCCGATCATGCCCGTGGCGAGGCTGGCCCCGAAGGACAACAGGAGGGCGGCGCTGAGGCTGGCGTAGCGCCCGACCGCGGTCGAGTCCACGAGCTCGGTCCGGCCGGCCTCCTCGTCGGCGCGGGTGTGCCGGATGACGGTCAGGATGACGGCCACCGAGATGAGCAGGTGGAACATCCCGGCCTTCCAAATGCCCACCGCCCCAAGGCTGTCGTTGTAGACCTGCCCGTAGAGGGCACGCTGTGCCGGGCTCGCCATGATGGAAGCCGCGAAGCCGGCGCGCGCCGCCTCGGTGGGGTAGACCTTCTCGATGCTGCCGACGTACACCGTTGCCAGCGGCACCGACAGCAGCAACACCCACAGCGGCAACGAAACCCGGTCGCGCCGTAGGTAGAGCCGCAGCATGCCAAGCGTCCCCGCGAAGTTCGGCCGCCGTTGCGGTGCGGGGTGGGCGGGGCGGTGTGACCGATCCAAGGTTGCGGTGCTCATGATGCGGACACCCTGTCCGCCGTGTCGTAGTGGCGCAGGAAGAGTTCCTCGAGCGTCGGCGGCTGGCTGACGAGGGTGCGCACGCCCGCGTCGCCAAGTGCCCGGATCAGTTCTCCGAGGCTTTCGCCGTCGACCTGGGCACGCACGGTGTTGCCTTCGACGCTGACGTCCTCGACGCCCTTGATGCGCGTGAGGTCGCCGGGGTCGCCGGTCATTTCGGCCCTGATCGAGGTGCGGCTGAGATGCCGCATCGAGTCCAGCGAGCCGCTCTCGACGGTCTTGCCGGCCCGGATGATGGTCACCCGTTCGCAGAGCGCTTCGGTTTCGGCCAGGATGTGACTGGACAGCAGGATGGTCGCG
>NZ_LZJB01000620.1:0-5354 GCF_001666895.1 Mycobacterium sp. E3298 | reverse complement strand
CCCGAACGCGGCGATGACGGCCGCCGACGAGAACGTCTCGTTGTCGCGCAGCATCTGCTGGGCTTCCTCGTGGCGGTAGACGATGAAGACGGGTTTGGATTCCTCATGCGGCATCCCGGAAACGTCGAGGCGCTGAATGGGTTCCTCGCGGCGCAGCCGCGCCAGTTCCGTGTACGGGTCGCGCACGTCCCCGGAGACCGCGTCGTCGAAGGCGCCGAAGTCCTCCAGGTCGTCGAATAGCTGTTCCATACTTTCCCCTCAGCCCCCTTGGGTTCCCTTGCGCTTCGCCGCCAGCGCGGCCAAGCGTTGCAGCACCGGCTGCGGCAGCACGCGCGCTGCGAATACCATCGCCCGTTGGCTTAGCGTCAGCGGCCACGCCCCGTCGCGCATCGTGCCCTGTCTGGGTATGCCCAGCACGACCCGCGACATGTGGTGCATGCCTGAAGCCGGCAGGATCCTGTTGGCCGCCAACAGCATCGATGCATCCAGTCCGACGCCGCGGCGGCGGAACGGCACCCGGTCGTCCAGCGCACTGACCAGGCCGTCGGTGAACTTCTCGGGTGGCCTGGCGAGTTTCATCGCGGCCCTGCCGCGGGTGTTCATGGTGTTGTGCAGCCGGGCGTACGGGCCGCCCAAGTCGCGGTTGTCGGTGGTGCCCGCGTCGGTGATGATCTCGGTGTCGTACGTGCCGGCGACCAACACGGTGACGCCCAACCCGAAGGGCGCGATCTCGCACGCCATGGCTTCGCCCCACCGCTCCAGCGCCCCCTTGGCCGCGGAGTACGGGGCGGTGGCCGGTTGGCCGCGCACCCCGGCCGCACTGGACACCAGGACGATGCGTCCCTCGCCGGCCGCCCGCATCGATGGCAGCAACGCCTGGGTGAGCGCAACCGGGCCCATGACGTTCGTTTCGAACATCCTGTGCCACAACGCCATATCGGTCTCCTCCACCATTCCGGCGGCGGAGATTCCGGCGTTGTGCACCAGGGCGTAGGGGGCGCCGCCGGCTTCCTCGATGGCCTTGGCCGCCGCCGCGATCGACGCCGGGTCCAACAGGTCGAGCTGCACGCCGACCAGCCGATCGTCGTCTTGACCGGCGCCCGTCGCCGCCCGCAGCGGCGGCAGGCCGACGTCGGGCGTCCGCATCGCCGCGATAACCCGCCAGCCTTCGCGGTACAGCCGCACCGCCGACGCGAAGCCCAGACCTCGCGACGCGCCGGTGATGACGACGGTGCGCGGCTCAGCCATGCGCGCCCGGGGTCGCGCAGGCACCCACACCGGGCGGTGGGGAATCGACATGGGGCCGCCCGTTGGGCTCCCCGCTGGCCCAGGTCGACCAGATGCCGACCGAGTATGGGCCCTGCGCCCCAGCCTTTTCGTAATAGCCTTGGGGGTCGTACACTTTCGCCTCCGGATACGGCCAGGGGCACGCGACGGAGGTCGCCGCGTGGCTGACCTTGATGACCCAGAACCACGCCCCGTAGGCGAAGTAGGACACGTTGATGATGGCGAACATCACCAGGAACGTGCCGAGCACCGGACGGGTCGGGAAGATCTTGGCCTTCGCGGCCAGCTTCTCGGCCACCGACTTGCCGGTGTCGTCGCGGTAGCAGAGTATCGCCGCCGGAACCATCACGAAGGTCACCGAGAACGACTCCCAGATCAGCGGGAACTGGAATGTCGTGCCGGTGAACACCGAGCCCCACGGGATCACCTGGGAGTAGATGTACATGCCCCAGTGGATCAACGTGTTCTCCAGGAAGGCATCGATGACGAACCCGATCACCAGGACTATCGCCCCCAGGCAAATCAGTGGGTGCCGCGAAACGAAGGCCTCTGGCCCTTTGCGGGCCTGCAGCTTGCGCAGGATCCATATCCCTGGGAAGTACGGCCCGAAGTAGAACATCACGTAACCGAAGACCACGAAGGGTTCGACCGTAGGCGAAATCGACACCAGCGGCCAGGATTCCGGCCAATGCACCAAATCCGGGTTGTAGACCGCGAACGGTGACCAGTTCATGATCGGGTCCTGCCACACGATCAGCGTGGTGCACAGGAACATGAGCATCACCGGACTACCGGGATTGCGGCGCCAGCCTCTGATGAAGACGATCAGCAGCACGACCAGCGCCACGACCGTGGCCCAGTCCAGGAACCCGATGTAGTCGAGCCCGAACGTGAATTTCACCGGGCGGGGCCGACCCTGCACATTCGGGTTGGCGACGCGGGGGTCCAACGCAACGCGGCAGTTCGCGATGAAGAAGAGCGTGAACGCGGCGAGGGCGGCGCCGGCGACCCAGCCGCCCCAGCCCCGCTTGTCCGTCCGCCGCGGGGGCGCCGGATTTTCCTGCGCCGCAAGCGGTGCGGATTGATCGGTGCTCATGTCTTTGCCAGCCTCACTCTCCGAAGCGATCGACCAGGTGCGAGTTGGTGCCGTCGGCGTCCAGCGTGCGGGCCACCAGATAGCCGGCGCCCATCCACGCGCGCCGCGTCCACTTCCCGAAGGAGACGCGCGTGCCGGGGGCACCCGACGCGGCGGGCATCATCTTCACCCGCTCCAGCGCCTCCTTGACCCCGCGCGGGCTGAGCGGGTGGGCATCGGCGAACGCGCGGACGAGGGTGGCGGCAACGTCGTGGTTGACCACCGACACGCAGTACTCGGGCCGGCTGCCCTCGTACCTCTTCGCGTAACGGTCGAGGAAGTCCTGGCCCAGCCGGTTCTCCTCGTCGTACTGGTCGACGCCGACCCAGCCCATGAACGCGTCCCACATGATCGGGTTCACCCAGGCGTTCTGGAATGCGGTGGTGGTGAATCGCGGCGGATCCCAATCCACGGCCTGCAGCGCGGGGTTGATGAAGACGATGCCGAAGCCGAACCCCAGATGCACGATCGCCTCGGCCTTGGCCTCGTGCAGCGTGCGGACGGCGTCGTTGATGTCTTGCGCGGTCTGGGCGATTGCCGCCTCCGCGACGATGCGAATGCCCTTGCGGCGGCACGCACTTCGAAGATTCTTCAGGTAGCTCTCGCCGATCAGATTCTGCTCCACGAGGACACCGATTTCCGAGAGTCCGCGTTTGGCGACGAGGTCGGCGATGAAGATCGGCTCATCGGTCATCGAGCCCTGCGGGAACGCGAAGGTCCATTCGCCCAGCCAGTCGTCGGTGCCGGTGACGCTGATCGCCGGCACCTTGAACCGCTCCTCGATCGCCTCGCGGGTCGGCACGCAGTTGTCGGTGATGTGCGGCCCGAACACCACCAGGCAGCCCTCGTCGACGAGCTCGCCGAACGCATCGATAACCGCCTTGACCGATCCCTTGGGCAGGCCCTCCACCTCGCGATAGATCATCTGCACGGGGCGATCGAGAAGGCCCTGCCCAACGGCTTCTTCGAAGACGAGGTCGAAGCACCGCGTGAAACTCGCCATCAGTTCCTCGGGGAAACCCGGCGGCAGCGTGAAGTCCATCAGGTAGCCGACTTTGATCGGCTCAGCGCTGCTTTCGTAGGACATCGAACCTCCCGAACCTCACGCACGCCGAACCACGGCAAACCTAATATTTGTTCAGACCCTAGCGGCGGCCGTATGCAGCGTCAATCATTCGCCCGCGCCGCCCAGATAGATCCCGATCAGCTCGGCCAGGGCCCTGCCCACGGCCACGTCGTCGGTGAGCGGCCCCGCGATCGCGGCGCGAGCCGCCTCTCGCATGGTGAGCCCCTCCGCCACCAGCCTGCCCGCTGCGATCAGCACGCGGGTCGACGCGACCTCACGCAGGCCGCCGGTTTCCAGCCGGCGAATGGCCTGTCCCAACCGGACCAGGTCCGCGGCGGTGGCGTCGTCCACGCCGGCCTCGTGTGCGACGATCCCCTCTTCGATATCGGCTGCGGGGAAATCGAATTCGATGGCGACCATTCGCTGCCGGGTCGAATCCTTGAGGTCTTTCAGCACGCTCTGATAGCCCGGGTTGTAGGACACCACCAGGCCGAACCCGGGCGCCGCATCGAGCGTGACGCCGAGACGTTCGATCGGCAGCTGCCGCCGGTGATCCGCGAGCGGGTGCAGGACCACCGTGGTGTCCTGCCGGGCTTCCACCACCTCGTCGAGATAGCAGATCGCCCCCTCACGCACCGCCCGTGTCAGCGGGCCGTCCACCCAGACGGTTTCGTCGCCCTGCAACAGGTACCGGCCGACCAGGTCGGCCGTGGTGAGGTCGTCATGGCAGGCGACGGTGATCAGCGGCCGGCCGAGATCGTGGGCCATCGCCTCGACGAACCGGGTCTTGCCACAGCCCGTGGGCCCCTTCAGGACAAGGGCCAGACCCTGGCGGTACGCCGCCTTGAATACGGCCTCCTCGCCGCCGATCGCCTTGTAATAGGGGCGCGACGCCCCGGCCTCGGGCATCGCGCCGTTCCGGTGCACCAGCCCGGACTCGTTGGCCATACCTTCCCCTCCGCTACCCACGGTCAATCGAGCCTATCGCGGAACAGATGTTTGTTTCAAGCTGTCTGACGAGCGCGTTTAGGCTCGGCCATCGGTTGTCGTGGCGCGTCATGACACCCGGCGCCGGACCTCGGCCGAGCGCAGGGCGGACCGGAACAACGGGCCGATCACGCCCGCGAGTTGGTCCGGGCGCGCGATCGTGGCGTGTGCGGCGGTGCCGAACACGCGGCGCGGCGACTGCACGTCGGTACCCGCGCCGATGGTCAGGCACACGCAGCCGATGCCGCGGCGGCGGGCCTCGGCCAAGGCGCGGCGCGCATCGGCGGCGCCGTAGGCCCGCTCGTAGCCGTGGTCGTAGGCCAGCCCGTCGGAGAGCACCACCAGCAGCCGCCGCGACGTCCCGCCGCGCGCCTCCAGCACCGCCGACCCGTGCCGGATCGCCGCGCCGAGGCGCGAATACGCGCCCGGCTCAAGGCTGTTGAGCCGCCGCATGACTCGGGCGTCGAGGTGGTCGTCGAATCGCTTGACCGGCACCACGTTCACCGCGCGCCGGCCCTGCGAGTAGTAGGCGTAGAGCGCGACCCGGTCGCCCAGGTCGTGCAGCGCGACGGTGAGGTTGGCGACCGCCGTGCGCTGCTGCTCGTGCACCGTGCGCCCGACCGTGCCGGCCTCGGCGGCCGAGCCCGACACATCGAGGAGAAGGAGCACTGACAGATCCCGCCGGCGCCGCAGGCTGTCGAGGTACACGGCCTCGTCGGGCACCGACCCCGCCAGCACCTCGACGCGGGCCTCGACCGCCGCGTCGATGTCGATGTCGTCGCCCTGCGCCTGGCGATGGCGGCGGTGCAGACCCATCCCGAGCCGGGACAGCGGGCGCCGCACGCCGATGGCGGCCTCGATCGCGTGTGTCGCCGACGG
>NZ_LZJB01000619.1:0-630 GCF_001666895.1 Mycobacterium sp. E3298 | reverse complement strand
CCGGCGCCGCCGCGGGCTACTCCCACAAATACGGCTTCCGCTACAGCGTCCTAACCCGACCCCCATCGGCCGGATAGGGAAAGGCCAGGTGAACGGAAGTTGTACACGAATGAACAGTCGGCACTAGGGAGGCGAGGCACCGCGTGACCCATTTAATCTCAGCAGTAAGCCACGCCTGCGGTAAGCCCACCGGCAAACCGTTCCTCAAAGGCCAGCGAGCCGAAACCAGGGAGGGATCTTAATGTCGTTTGTCACGACGCAGCCGGAGGCGCTGGCCGCGGCCGCGGGCGATCTGCAAAGCATCGGTTCGGCGCTCAGCGCGCAGAACGCCGCGGCGGCGGCCCCGACGACGGGGATCGTGCCGGCCGCAGCCGACGAAGTGTCGGCACTGACCGCGGCGCAGTTCTCTGCGCATGCGCAGATGTATCAGGCTGTGAGCGCCCAGGGCACGGCGATTCACGAGATGTTCGTCAACACCCTGAGGATGAGCTCGGGGTCCTACGCGGTGACTGAGGCGGCCAACGCGGCCGCGACGGGTTAAAGGAGCCAATGATGTTTGATTTTGGGGCGCTTCCGCCGGAGGTTAATTCGGCGCGGATTTATGCCGGTCCGGGGTCGGGGTCGTTGATG
>NZ_LZJB01000618.1:0-16444 GCF_001666895.1 Mycobacterium sp. E3298 | reverse complement strand
CCCGCCGCGACGGCCATCGAGATAAGCGTGTTCCGGGAGAACGACAGCAGCGAAATGATCAGCGCGGGTGGGCCGAGGGTCAGCAGCGTGGCAGGCCTCAGGCAGCCGATGATGGCGGCGGCCACCAGCGCGCTCAGCGTCGCGGTGGCCGGGGATTGCGTGGTCAGGATGATCCGGACAGCTTGGTCGGCGCCGGTCGCGGCCCCCAGACTCTCGGCCCTGCCCGCCAGCCGGATGGCATGCAGCGAACTCACGACCGCCATGCCCGCCGAAAACCACAGGATGCCGGCCGTCACGCGGATCGACGACTTGATGTAGTCGCCGTACACCACCAACATCGCCAGCACGAAGCCCACGACGATCTCGAGCATGGACAGTGATTCGCGCAGCACGATGGTGGCGTCATGCCCGTTCTCGAATCCGGCCGCCGTCGACATCACGAGAACGACCAGGAACACGGCGGGCAGCCAGAAATCGGAGAATCGCGGTCGCACAATCGGAATCAGGTAGCCGATGGCCAGCATCGCGGCCAGCAGGTACAAGTAGATGACCGCGGGGCCGACGACTTTGCCGACGTGCAGGCCCTGGGGCAGCGCCGCGAACGCCCCCACCAGCGCCACCCATACCATCGCCTCGGGTCTCACCCAATAGACGACCAGGCAGAAGGTTGCGGCGATCAGCATGATGCCCTCGGTGGTGAGTCGCACCGAGAGCACGCCGAACACGAAACATCCGAACAGGAACAGCGCCAGCGAGGCTGCGCTCATGGCCATGCGATGCCGACTGCGCAGGTAGAAGATCACGTCGAAGGACTGGCCTTCGAACGGTAGACCTGGGCGGCGGCCTTGCGGTGCAGCGACAGCCTCGCGTCGGTCAGGACCGTACCGACGATCTCCGCGTTGGCCGAGCGCAAAGTTGCCAACGCGTCCTTGAGTTCGTCGGTCGTGGTGCGTCCCGCCCGGACCACCAGCACCGTCGCCTGAACGGCGCCGGACAGCAGGACCGCGTCGGCCGTGGCCAGCACCGGCGGTCCGTCGACCACGATCCGGTCGAATCGCGACGACAATTCCCCCAGCACGGTGTCGAGCACTTCCGGCGGGTAAGCGGAGCAGGGCAAGGTCTCCCGGCGGGCCGCGCGTGACGCCAGGACGAACAGCCTCGGGAAGGGTGTCGGTTTGACGGCTTCGGCCGCGATCTCGGGGTTCGCCAGCGCGTTGGCCAAACCCTCCCCCGATTCGACCTTCAGCAAGCCGCCGATCACCGGCCGGCGGGTGTCGCCCTCGACCACCAGTACGTCGTCACCGACCTCGGCGAATGCCCGGGACAAGTTGAGGACCGTCGTCGTCGTCCCCTCCCCCCCGAACGGTGACGCCACCAGCAGCCGGCGCCCCTCGGGGCCGATCGCCCTGCGCACCCGGGTACGCATGTCCCGCACGGCGTCGTCGAACGTGACGTCGGTGCCGAACCGCGGAGCCCCGCCGCGCCGTCGCGGCAACTCGCCGAGCGTCGGCAGGCCCGACAGCTGTTCCAGCTTTTCGCGGGTGCGCACGGTGCGGTCGCTGGCCTCGCGGGTCAGCGCCACGGCCATGCCGAGAAGCAGGCCGGCGACCACGCCCATCGCCATGTTGCGTACCGGTGCCGGGGTAACCGCATGGTCGGGAACCTGAGGCGGTTCCACCACCCGCGCCCTCGCCACCGGGAGCGGCTTTCCGTTCTGCTCCTGAACGCCCGGGGTTTCCCGGGGCTGGCCCGGCGGCGTCGTCGCATCGGTGGGTTCGGGCCGGGGGCCCGCGGCGGGGCCATCCAGACGCGAAACCGTGCCCAGCGTCGGGATGATCGCGGCGAATTGGTCGGCCATCGCTCCCGCCAGCGCTGCCGCCCGCCTCGGGTCTGTGTCTTTGACCGTGATGGTGAACAGCTGCGATTTAGCGGTGTACTTCACCTGGGTTTGGGTCAGCAGGTCGTCGGCACTCATCGATAGCTGAAGTTGTTTGATCGCGCGGTCGGCCACCGTCCGGCCGCCGGCGATCTGGGCGTACGACGACAGCCGTTCCTGCGCCGTGAGGGTGCCGTTGTACAGCTCGGTCAGGTCGGTGGCCCCGGAGAACGAGATCAGGACGGTGGTCGACGACTGGTAATGCTTGGTCTGCAATGCGGTGATGGCCGCGGCGCCGATCGTGCACGCCAGCACCGCGGCGGCTGCCAGCTTCCAGTGCGCGACGAGAATCCGGACAAAGGTACGGAAATCCATCGACCAACGGCCTTTCTGAAAGCTTCGGCGGCGCGAAAGCATCCATCCGGTCGGTTATCGGATGGGCAAAAACATTGAACATTATTGAAGCATCGTCATGCGGTGTTTGCCCGAAAAGCGATTCTTCAAGGCGATCCGGGCGGCTCGAAATCCCGGCGGCGACCGCCGCAGGCCGTCTTTCACGGTCGGGGGCCGGCCGTGAGCACATCGCGCGATATGTTGACCGTCGCCAGTGGGTAGCCGCCCGAGCCGTCACGGCCGTTGCGGGCCAACTGCATGGGCGGGTAATTCACCACGCGCGATGCGTCCGGCTTGTGCTGTTGCCATTCCACCGAGGCCCGCAGCGTGTAGTTGCCGGGGGCCAGGCCGGCCAGGTCGAGCTTGACCGACTCGGTCGACGACGCCGCAACGGGTTCATTGCCAGGGTTGCCGCCGGGGTCGTTGTGGACCAGCGTCTTCAGGTTGACGGTCGTCGGGAGCGTGCGGACCACCGCGCCCGAGAAGTTCACCAGCTGGTAGCGGGGAGCCCATTTCTCGATCGCGGCGGCAGAACCGTAGTTGGTCCAAGTCACGGCGATCGTCGCGACGCCGTCGTGAACTGGTTGCGGGCTCGGGCGCGCCTCGACCGAGTACCGATACCCGGCGGCGACGTTCGCCTGCGCCCACAGCAGGTACAGGGCGGGGTCCATCGGGGTCGTCGATTCAGCGTCCGCGAAGTCGCAACTCGAAGTCATCGCGACGTGATATTTGATGACGTCGTGTAAGGCCTTTTGGTAGTAGGACTGCGGCGAGGTGCCGTTCGGCAGCAGGCACCATTCGGTGATGACCGGCGCGGTGAGCAACCTGTCTTTCAGTTGGGCGATGACCGGATCCTTCTGCTGCACATAACGCGAGCCGTCCAATTCGACCCAGCCGGGCAACGGGGCGATCACCCCCAGGCAATCGGCCCGCACCCCCACCGGCGCTGCCACCTTCTTGGTGACTTCATCGGAGAGCATTTCGCGCACGATTTCCGGATTGAGCAGTGTCGTGATCAACTGCGTCCGCCGAAACGCGCTCACCGTCGCCGCCACCAGCTGCCTGATCGATGCGATCGTGATGCTCTGATCCCGGAACTGGCTGTAATAGCCCAGCTTCGCGACACTTTCCTCGGGCGAAGGACCGGGAGCGCCCAGCGTGTCGCGCAGATAGGCGATGTGGTTCTCGCTCCAATCCCCGTAGCCGGAGAACTCGAAAACGCTCAGCCGCTCGTCGCCGTCATACCGCCGCCCGAGCGCGGCGAGCAATTGTCCGAAGGCGTCGAGGTACTTGGGGTCGTTCCACTTCGGCACCACCTGCACGACCCCGGGCGTCCACCAATACCGTGCCGGTCCGGCGTAGTCGGTGGCGGCCGAGCGCATCCAGTCGGGGATCGCGATGTTGGTGTTGTTCGGGAACACCGTGTCACAGCAGGAGTGGTAGGCGACGATGCGAAGGGTCATCCGCATGTTTCTGCCGGCCAACTTGTTCAGCGCGTCATCGATCACGCTGAAGTCGAATTTCTGATCGTCCGGGGCGTCGGGGGGCAGCGTGCTGGGATCGGTGGGCTGTAACTGGCGCCAGGTGACACGCAGGCTGGCGTCGTCCGACGCGGGCCAGGCCGGGTACCGCTGCTGCGCGGGATTGGCTTGTGGGAACAGCGGGATCAGAAGATCTTCGTATTGGCCGCGCAGCGGATTCTGGACGTCCTGGACGGACAGCGGTATCGCGGGGCTGACTATCGCGGTCACCAGCTCGGGGTTTGCGCGGCCACCACACCCGTTCAACAAGAGCGTCGCGCAAATGGCGACCAGCAGTGTGGCCTTCCTCAACGCCCGGGCCGGGTCGGCGAACACGGACGTCGGCGAGGTCGGCATTCCGCACACCGAACGTGCGCCCTCCATCAGCTTCAAGGACTGACACCTCTCCGGTCGCTGGCGCTCTCCACCGCGAAGCGCACTGAAATCGGCAACGATGCAACGCTGCCCCACATCATCGGTCAATCATGCACATCTTCGATGCATATCCCGGCCACTGTTCAGTGGCGCCGGGGTGGGCGCGTTCCCGGACAGCAACCGGGCCAACCACTGGTGTTGGTATGGTCGCGCAATCCGCTGATCCCTCCGGGAATCGCTCAGGAGACCGCACGATGCCTTTGGTTCGATCGGCCACACGTCCGCTGGCGCCCGCAGTGAAGGCACTCGCGCCGCGTTTCTTCTGGCGGCGGAAATTCCGCATCCTGCAACGCCTTGGGCAGAGCCGGGCGGACATCCAGTTGGCGGTTTCGTTGTGCGACCCGAACCGGATCTCGCTGGACATCGGCGCCGACGTCGGACAATTCACGATCGCCATGCTGGCGTCGTCGCGGTCGGTGATCGCGTTCGAACCCCGGCCCGCGCAGGCTCGCGATCTGGCCGCGATGTTCGACGCCGCCAGCGTTCCCGTACGGGTGGAGGCGATCGCGCTTTCCGACACCGCCGGCGTCGGGACGATGAGAGTGGTCGAATCCGAGCCCGGCCGCAGCACGATCGACACCACCAACATCCTGAGCGACGTCGGCGACGGCGGGATCCGAAGCATCGAGGTCCCCATCAAGCGGCTCGACGATCTACGCCTGCACGACATCGGCATGATCAAGATCGACGTCGAGGGCCATGAACTCGCCGTATTGCGCGGCGCCACAGATACTCTCGCGCGGGACCGGCCCGCGATCATGGTGGAGGCCGAGCAACGGCATTACCCCAACGCGGTTGCCGAGATCACCGAGCTGTTGCGCCGCTCCGGCTACTCCGGGTATTTCGATCTCGATGGCGTTCGGCGGCCGATCGACGATTTCGACCCGCGCGAGCACCAGGACCCAGCCAACGTCGGCGACCGGGAGAACGACTGGGCGCCGCGCGGCGTCTATGTCAACAACTTCGTCTTCATCCCTCGGGAAGAGTGAGCGGTGGGCGGCACGCCGCCGGCTCTCGGCGACGATGACCGCCGCGCGAGTTGTCGATGTCCGGGGCCATCGGTGCGATGCTAGGTGGCGCCCGTCGGCAATGCCTTGCGCCCGGTCAAAAACGGCAACGGCAGCCAGCGCGCGGCCAGCAGCGCCTCCATCGCGTCCGCGGGAACGGGACGCGACAACAGAAAACCCTGGGCCCGCCGGCACCCGTGCTGGATCAAAGTCATTGCTGCGACCGGTGTTTCGACTCCCTCGGCCACCACGTCCAGACCGAACGCCTCGGCCAGCCCGATGATGGCGCGAACGATCGCCAGGTCACCGGCGTTGTTGCCCAAGTCGCGCACGAACCCGGTGTCGATCTTGAGCATGTCGACGGGCAGGGATTTCAGATGCGACAACACCGCGTAGCCGGTGCCGAAGTCGTCGATGGCCAGCTGCACGCCGATTTCCTTGAGCTCCGCCAACGTCTTTCGAGTGGTCTCGATGTCGTGCACGACGGCGCGCTCGGTGATCTCCAGGCACACCGAGCCGGCGTCGAGACCGAACTCGTCGATGGTGTTGGCGACGTCGCGCACGAACCCGCGGGTGATGAGCTGAAGCGGCGACACGTTGATCCGCATCACGGTGCCCCGGCCGAGCCCGTTCGCCTGCCAGCGACCGAAGTCGGCGCACGCGGTGCGCATCACCCAGCGGCCCAATTCCATTGCCAGGTTGGTCGATTCGGCGATCCCGATGAACGAATCCGGCAGTAGCAGCCCCCAGATCGGGTGGCGCCAGCGCACCAGTGCCTCGGCGCCCACGATGGCGCCGGTCGACAGGTCGACCTCCGGCAGGTAGTGCAGCAGCAACGCCTCGCTGCCGATGTCGCCTTGCAGATGCAACTCGATGTCGTTGCGGAACGCGCGCTTGAGCGACATGTCATCGGTGGACACCGCGATCTGGTTGCCACCCCCGCGCTT
Source organism: Mycobacterium sp. E3298 (assembly GCF_001666895.1). Classification (NCBI taxonomy): domain Bacteria; kingdom Bacillati; phylum Actinomycetota; class Actinomycetes; order Mycobacteriales; family Mycobacteriaceae; genus Mycobacterium; species Mycobacterium sp. E3298. The sequence continues at coordinate 10,266 of NZ_LZJB01000618.1, read as the reverse complement.
GGCCGTCAGCACCGCCTCGTCGGCGCGGCGGAGGAGGTCGGTGCAGTTGTCCCGCCCCGGGACGCCGACCGCGAGCCCGACGCTGACCGTGCGGCTGATCACGTGGCCGCCGATGGCCAGGCGTTCGCACAGCATGCCAGAGAGGCTGCGGGCGAACGATTCCGCGTGCTCGGGCGACATCGGCTGGTCGGGTACGACGACGAACTCGTCCCCGCCCAGCCGGGCGATCGTGCAGTCGGGAGCGCAGATCTTGATGCGTTGCGCGAAGACCCGGATGAACCAGTCACCCGCGGTGTGCCCGAGGTAGTCGTTGATCGGTTTGAGCCGGTCGAGGTCGAGGTACAGGACCGCGACGGGCCCGGGGCGACCCGTCAAGAGCCGCTCGGTCAGGTGCGCGACCAGGGCGCGGCGGTTGAACAGCCCGGTCAGATCGTCGTGCTCGGCCAGATAGCGGAGCTTGTCTTCGGCCGCGATGCGGGCCTGCAGCTGCGCGAACAGCGCGGCGACGGCCTCGAGCGTGTTGATCTCCTCCTGCTCCCACTTGCGGGCGCCGAACTTGACGAAGCCGAGCAGGCCGGTGGTCGTCTCGCCGGAGACCAGTGGGGCGGCGGCCACCGAGGGCGAGGCGGCCACTTTGGCCCCGCCCACCGGGCGGCGGAAATAGCGTTTGGATTGGGCCGGCCGGATCACCACCGGTTTGCGCCCCTGCTTGCACTGCGCAAGCACCGACTCCGCGATGTCCAGCTGGGCGAAGGCCGCCGGCTCCGGGTCCGAAGCGTCGGTTCGCGGCGGCCACTCGGCGACCAGCGTCGACGCTCGGGTGTGCGGGTCGAGGTAGCGCAAGAAGCTGGCGTCCACGTCGAACTGCTCGACCAGCTGCGCGAGCACCTTCTCGCTCACCAGATGGGCCGTGGCTGCGGTCGCCTCCATCAACTGCGTGGCGACGGAGGTGACGACCAAGTCCAGACTGCGCGGCACGGTCTCCTCCGATACGGGCGTGCATCCCACCTGTCGAGGGTTGCCCGATCGGGGAATGTTCTTGCTGGCGAATCCCGTCGACCGCGCGCCCATGCGCATCGGCGGGGCCCTCTGGTTCGCTTCGTCGGTCCATCCGGAGCAGGGCAGGTCACGATGGGTATTGGTCAGCAGAACGTATCACGCGGGAGGCGCCGGATCCCCGGTAACGAGCAACTTCCGGTCCGACCGCTGCGCGTCATTGACCGCTGGCGGCCGCGTCGCTGGCGATGTCCAGTGTCGCGATCGGATACAGGCCGGAACCGTCGCGACCGTCGCGGGCCAGTGCCATCGGCGCGTAGTTCACCACGTGCGAGGCGCCCGGCTTGTGCTGCTGCCATTCCACGGACGCCCGCAGTGTGTAGTGCCCGGGCGGCAGGCCGGTCACGTCGACGCGCACCGATTCCGTCGTGGACTCCGGAACCGCCTCCTCGCGTGACGGGCTGGAGTCGTCGTGGACCAGCGACTTGAGGTTGACCGTCCCCGCGATGGTGCGGACCACCGCTCCCGAGAAATCGACCAGCTTGTATCCGGGCGTCCACTGTTCGGTGGCCGCGGCGGAGCCATAGTTGGTCCAGACGACGGAGATCGAAGCGACCTTGCCCTGGATCGACTGCGATCCAGGCTTGGCCTCCACCGAATACCGGTAACCGGCGGCGGTGTTCGCCTTCGCCCACAGGAGGTACAGCTTGGGATCCATCGCCGACGTCGCATCCCGGTCGGGGAAGTTCGCGCTGGACGTCATCGAGACGTGATACCTCACCACGTCGTGCAGGGCCTTCTCGTAGTAGGACCGGGGGTCGGCCCCGTTCGGCAGCCGGCACCACTGGCTGATCACCAGCGCCGAGGTGAGCCGCTGCTTGATCGCGTTGACGGCCGCGTCGTTGAAGCGCACGTAGTGAGAGTCGCTGGACTCGGCCCATTCCGGCAGGGGCGACTGCACGCCAAGGCAATCCGCGCGGATGCCGACCGGCGCGGACAGCTTCCTCGTCACCTCGTCGGCGATCAACTCGCGGACGATTTCCGGATTCTCGGCCGTGGTCACCAATTGGGTGTGGCCGAACGCGCCCACGTTGGCGGCCACCAGCTTCGCGATGGACGCCTTGGTGATGGTCTGATCGCGAAACTGACTGTAATAGCCCAACTTCGGCTGGCTGTCGTCCGGCGTGGGACCCGGCGCGCCGAGCGCGTCGCGCAAGTACGCGAGGCTGTTCTCGCCGAAATCGCCGTAGCCGGAGAACTCGAAGACGCTGAGCCGCTCGTCGCCGTCGTAGCGGCGACCGAGCGCGGCGAGCAGCTGGCCGAAGTTGTTGAGGTAGTCGGCGTCGTTCCAATTCGGCACCACCTGCGTGACTCCCGGTGCGGAGCTGTTGGGCGGCGCGGGAAGGCTGGTGGCCGCCGAACGGATCCAGTCCGGGATCGCGATGTTGGTGTTGCCGGCATAGGAATCGTTGCAACAGGATTTGTAGGTGTACACGCCCAGGATCAGCCGCATGTTGCGGCTGCCCAGCTTCGTCAGCGCGTCGTCGATCGCACTGAAGTCGAACTTACGGTCGTCGGGAGCGTCGGCGGGCAGCGTGCGCGGGTCGACCGGCTGTAACTGCCGCCACGAAACCCGCAGACTGGCGTCGTACGACGCGGGCCACGCCGCGTACCGCTGTGCGGAATTGCCTTGCGGGAAAAGCGGATTCATGCCCTCTTCGTATTGACCGCGCAGCGGGTTGGGGATCTCCTGAGCGGTGGGCGGAATGGCGGGACTGACCATGGCGGAGAGTGGCCCGGGATCGCTCTTGCCGCCGCACCCGCTCAGCACCATCGCCGTGCACACGACAGCGGCCAGCGCGCTCTTCCTCGACTTCACGGTTGCTTCTCCCAAGACACACCGATGCTCACTGAAGTGGCCCCATGCTGCTGGGTTATCGGGTGCGTGTTTCCGACGCGGGGCAGGTCACGAATTGGCGTAGCGCAGCCTAGCACGCAGCACCCGGCGGCCCCCCGATCCGAGAGCCGCAGCAGTGAGACGGGTCACAATATGGGCGGCCCTGTCACGCACGAGGGGTCCGCGGTGTCTCAAGGGCATCAGGCCCGTGAGAACAGGAGACAGCAATGACCGAGGTGGCCGCCCAGAAAGTTCATGTCGTCGTGGTCGGAGGCGGATACGCCGGAACCCTCGCCGCGAACCATCTGCGCCAGCGTCCGGACATCGACATCACCCTGGTGAACGCCCGCCCGGTCTTCGTGGAGCGGATCCGCCTGCACCAGTTGGTCGCCGACACCGGCGCCGCGACCGCCGACTACGCGACGCTGCTCGGCGACGGTATCCGGTTGGTCGTCGACACCGTCGAGCGCATCGACGCCACCGACCGGCGCGTGCTGTTGTCCTCGGGCGCCGAGCTCGACTACGACTATTTGATCTACGCCGTCGGCAGCACCGGCGCGACCCCGACCACCGTGCCCGGATTCGCGGACTTCGCCTACCCGATCGCCGACCTGGAGAGCGCCCAGCGGCTGCGCTACGCACTCGCCGACTTGCCCCTGGCCGCGCCCGTCACCGTCGTCGGCGGCGGGCTGACCGGCATCGAGACGGCTTCCGAGCTGGCCGAACGGGGTCGGCAGGTGACCCTGGTGTGCGGCGAGGCGCTCGGCCCGTCGCTGAGCAGGCGCGGCCGCCGGTCCGTCGCCAGGCGACTGCGCGGTTTCGGGGTCAACGTGCTGGAATCCGCGACGGTGGCCGAGGTGCGCTGGGACGCGGTGGTGTTGAGCGACGGCGGGGTGCTGCCGAGCGCGGCCACCATCTGGACGGCCGGCTTCGCCGTGCCGGACTTGGCCGTCCGCAGCGGCCTGAGCACTGACGTGCTGGGCCGGCTGCTCACCGACGAGACGCTGACCAGCGTCGACAACCCCTACGTCGTCGCGGCGGGTGACGCCGCCGCGCCGTCGGGCCAGCCGCTGCGGATGAGCTGCCAGGCCGCCGGGCCGCTGGGCGCGCAGGCGGCCAACACCGTGCTCAGCCGCATCTCCGGAACCGCTCCCGCCCCGCTCAGCCAGGCGTTCGTCGGCCAGTGCATCAGCCTCGGCCGCACCTACGGGACGGTCCAGCTGGCCCACACCGACGACACCCCGGTGAACCTGGCGATCGGCGGCCGCACCGCCGCGTCGATCAAGGAGGCCATTTGCAAGGGCACGCTGTGGGCCATCCGGCGCGAGGCCGCCAAGCCCGGCTCCTACCGCTGGATCAAGGGCGGCAAGCGGCCCGCGCAGGAGCCGACCGAGATCGCACTGCGATGACGCACCCACCCACCGACAATGAGCACGCCGAACGATTCACCGTGCTGCGGCCGCTGTTGTTCACCATCGCCTACGAGATGCTCGGTTCGGCCACCGAGGCCGACGACGTGCTGCAGGACAGCTATCTGCGGTGGGCGGCGGTCGACTTGTCCACGGTCCGCGACACCAAGTCCTACCTGGCCCAGCTGGTGACCCGGCAGGCGCTCAACGCCCTGCGCGCCGACGCGCGCCGACGCGAGGAGTACGTGGGCCCATGGCTGCCCGAACCGCTGCTGCTCGACGAGCAGGATCCCTCCGCGGACGTCGTTCTGGCGGAATCGATTTCGATGGCGATGCTGGTCCTGCTGGAAACGCTGAGCCCCGACGAGCGGGCGGTGTTCCTGCTGCGCGAGGTGTTCGGCTTCGACTACGGGGAGATCGCGGAGGCGGTGGGCCGGCCGGCGCCGACGGTACGGCAGGTGGCGCACCGGGCGCGCGAACACGTGCGGGCGCGGCGCAAGAGGTTCGACGCCGCCGACCCGCAACGCAACGCCGAGCTCACCGCCCAGTTCCTCCAGACGGCCGCCAGCGGTGACGTCGAGACGCTGATGACGATGCTCGCCCCCGACGCCACCTGGACGGCGGACAGTGGTGGCAAGGTCAGCGCGGCCCGCCGGCCCGTGGTGGGCGCCGACCGGGTGGCCCGCGCCATCGTCGGCCTGATCCGCAAGGCGACCGAGTTCGCGGGATTCCGCGTGGAAATGGTGACCTGCAACAGCGCGCCCGCCGTGCTGCTCTACCTCGGCGACCACCTCGAAGGGGTGATCACGCTGGAGATCGCCGACGCCTTGATCACCAACTTCTACGTGACCCGCAACCCGGACAAGCTGGCGGCGCTGGCGACCGCCCGCGACGTCAGCCGCGGTTAGGGTCCGGCAGGTCGACGGCGCCCGCAGTGCGAAAACCCGCCCTTCTGTCAAGCTAGGGCGGTGCGTATCGACCGGCTCGGTGACCTTGGTGCGGCACCCCAGGTGCTGCGCGCCGTCGGCGACGCCACGGCACGCCTCGGCCTGCCGCCGCCGGCCGCGCTGACCGGCGACTGGTTCGGCTCGCTCGCGGTGATCGCACCGAGCGTGTCGGCCCAGCCGGTCGACCCCGACGCCGCTTTCGCCGTCCAGCAGAACCCGCAGACCGTCGACCCGCGGGCGGTGGGCGGCGGCTGGGTCGGTTACCTCTCCTACCCCGATCCCGGCGCCGACGACCGGCCGAACCGCATCCCCGAAGCCGCCGGCGGCTGGACCGACTGCGTGCTGCGCCGCGACCGGGACGGGCAGTGGTGGTACGAGAGCCTTTCCGGAGCCGCCGTTGCGGACTGGCTGGCCGCCGCGCTGGCCACGGCGCCTTCGCCGGTCCGCGACTGCCGGATCGACTGGGGTGCCGCCGACCGGGCCGCCCACCGCGACGGCGTGCTCAACTGCCTGGAGGCCATCCGCGCCGGCGAGGTTTACCAGGCGTGCGTGTGCACGCAATTCACCGGGACGATCAGCGGCGCCCCGCTGGATTTCTTCGCCGACGGCATCGCCCGCACCTCCCCCGCGCGCGGAGCCTACCTCGCCGGGCCGTGGGGCGCGGTGGCGTCGCTGTCTCCCGAGCTCTTCCTGCGGCGGCGCGGGACGCTCGTGACGTCCAGCCCGATCAAGGGCACCCTGCCGCTGGACGCGTGGCCGTCGGCGCTGCGGGCTTCGGCGAAAGAGGTCGCCGAAAACATCATGATCGTCGACCTGGTGCGTAACGACCTCGGCCGCGTGGCGATCGTCGGCACCGTCACCGTGCCCGAGTTGTTGGTGGTGCGGCGCGCCCCGGGCGTGTGGCACCTGGTGTCCACCGTGTCGGCGCGGGTGCCCGCCGAACTGCCGACGTCGGCGCTGCTGGACGCCGCCTTCCCGCCGGCCTCGGTCACCGGCACCCCCAAACACCGTGCCCGCCAACTGCTTTCGCAATGGGAGCCGCATCGGCGCGGAATATATTGCGGTACAATCGGTTTGGCCTCTCCCGTGGCGGGATGTGAACTCAACGTGGCGATTCGCACCGTCGAGTTCGACGCCGCGGGCAGCGCCGTGCTTGGCGTCGGCGGCGGCATCACCGCCGACTCGGATCCCGACGCCGAGTGGGCCGAATGCCTGCACAAGGCGTCGCCCATCGTCGGGCAGCCCCGCATCGCGGCCGCGTTCTCGGCAGGCTGACCCTCACGCGCGGCGCGACTGCAGGACCGCGTCGTAGAGCTGGCGCGACCGCACCCCGGGATGCTCGGCGGCCACCTCGCCGCAGGCGTCCTTCACCCGCGCACCGCCTGCGACCAGCTCCTCCACCCGGGCCACCAGCGACGGCAGGTCGACACGCGGGGCGGCGCCGGCCAGCACGACGGTGACTTCGCCGAGCACCCCGTCGTCCGCCCACGCCGCCAGCTCGTCGAGCGACCCGCGCACCACCTCCTCGTGCACCTTGGTCAGCTCCCGGCAGATCGCCGCCCGGCGGGCGCCGCCGAGTTGATCGACGGCGTCGCGCAAACACGCGGCGAGCCGGCGGGGCGATTCGAAGAACACGCAGGTGCGCCGCTCGTCGGCCAGCGAGTCCAGCCAGGCCCGCCGCGCGGCCTTCCTGCGCGGGGCGAACCCCTCGAAACAGAACTTCTCCGCGGGCAGCCCGGACAGGGCCAGCGCGGTCATCACCGCCGAGGGGCCGGGGAGGCAGGTCAGCGGGATCCCGGCATCCACGCACGCCGCCACCAGCCGGAAGCCCGGGTCGCTGATCAGCGGCATCCCGGCATCGCTGACCACCAGTACCGTCGCGCCGGCTTGCAGCGCGCTGATCAGCGGGTCCACCCGGGCTGCCTCGACCCGGTCGAACAGGCTGATCACCCGGCCGGTGATGGTGACGCCCAGGGCTTTCGCCAGCGTGCGCACCCGCCGGGTGTCCTCAGCCGCCACCACGTCGGCGTGAGTGAGGGCATCGATCAGGCGAGGCGAGGCGTCCGACGGCTGGCCCAACGGAGTCGCGCCCAGCAACAGGCGGCCAGTGGTCATGACGGACAGCCTACGATCGACACCGATGTCCGCCCCGCCCCGCGAAACCTTGGTCGCCGGCCAGGAGCGTGTCGTGCCCGCGGTCAGCCCGGGGCCGATGGTTCCGGTGGCCGACTTCGGTCCCACCGATCAGATTCGCGGCTGGGTCGTGACGGGCGTGATCGCCGTGCTGGCAACGATCAGCCGGTTCCTCAACCTCGGTTCGCCGACCGACGCCGGCACGCCCGTCTTCGACGAGAAGCACTATGCGCCCCAGGCCTGGCAGGCGCTGCACAACCACGGGGTGGAAGACAACCCGGGGTTCGGCCTGGTGGTCCACCCGCCGGTCGGCAAGCAGCTGATCGCGATCGGCGAGGCGATCTTCGGCTACAACGGCGTCGGCTGGCGGTTCACCGGCGCCCTGCTGGGCGTGGTGCTGGTTGTGCTGGTGACGCGGATCGTCCGGCGGATCAGCCGGTCCACGCTGGTCGGCGCGATCGCCGGGATTCTGGTGATCTGCGACGGCGTCAGCTTCGTCACCGCGCGGACCGCCCTGCTCGACGGCATCCTCACCTTCTTCGTGGTCGCGGCGTTCGGCGCGCTGATCGTCGACCGGGACCAGGTCCGCGAGCGGATGCACGTCGCGCTGCTGCAGGGGCGCGCCGCCGAGACGGTGTGGGGTCCGCGGCTCGGGGTGCGATGGTGGCGCTTCCTGGCGGGCGTCCTGCTCGGATTGGCTTGCGGGACAAAGTGGTCCGGGCTGTACTTCGTGTTGTTCTTCGGCGCGATGTCGCTGGCGTTCGACGTGGCGGCGCGGCGCCAGTACCAGGTGACCCGGCCCTGGGTGGGGGTCTTGCGGCGTGATCTGATCCCGACCGCGTACGCCCTGGTGGTCATCCCGTTCGCGGTGTACCTGGCCAGTTACGCGCCATGGTTCGCGTCCGAGACGGCGATCGACCGGCACGAGGTGGGCCAGTCGATCGGCCCCCATTCGGTGGTCCCGCTGCCGGATGCCATCCGGTCGCTATGGCATTACACCGCCAAGGCTTTCGACTTCCACAAGAGCCTGACCAACGCCGCAGGCAACTACCACCCGTGGGAGTCCAAGCCGTGGGCCTGGCCGATGTCGTTGCGGCCGGTGCTGTACGCGATCGACCAGCAGAACGTGTCCGGGTGCGGTGCGCAGTCGTGCGTCAAGGCGGAGATGCTGGTGGGCACCCCGGCCATGTGGTGGCTGGCGGTACCGGTCCTGGTCTACGCGTGTTGGCGCGCGTTCGTCCGTCGGGATTGGCGTTACGCCGTTGTGCTGACCGGTTATTGCGCGGGGTGGCTACCCTGGTTCGCCGACATCGACCGGCAGATGTACTTCTTCTACGCGGCGACGATGGGGCCGTTCCTGGTGATGGGCATCGCCCTGATATGTGGGGACATCCTCTATCCGCCCGGCCGTACTCACGGCCTGAGCTCGGAACGGCGCACGCTCGGGCTGATCGCGGTCTGTTGTTATGTGGCGTTGGTGGTGACCAACTTCGCCTGGCTGTTCCCGGTGCTCACCGGATTGCCGATTTCGCAGCAGACGTGGGACATGGAGATCTGGCTGCCCAGCTGGCGCTGACGTCTTCGGCGTCGAGATTGCCGTGAGGGCTGTACAAATCGCGTTGTCCACAACCATGGCGGCAATGTGAACGGGCCAGTGGTGGTGACGCTCATGATGAGCGCATGGCTAGGGTCTTTGTCGGGAGCGAAGCGATAGCGCGCGGATCGCTGACCCGGGGTCAATTGCGTTGGAATTACCGCCAAATCCATCGGGACGTATACGTGCCGAAGAACGCGGGCGCATCGCTCCATGACAATATCTACGCCGCCTGGCTGTGGTCGGGCCGGCGGGCGATCATCGCCGGCCGGGCCGCAGCCGCACTCCACGGAGCGAAATGGGTGGACGATTTTGTCCCGGTAGATGTCGTCGGGCCTTTCAACCACGCACCGCCCGGCATCATCGTCCGTCGGGACCATATCGCCGCCGAGGATCTCGTCGAACTCCATGGCCTACCGGTGACCAACCCGGCGCGAACGGCGTTCGATCTGGCCCGGCACCTACCCCGCGGTCTGGCGGTTGCCCAACTCGACGCGCTGTCGGCCGCGACGGCCCTCGACCCGTCAGACGTGACTCGGCTGATCGCTCGTAACAAGCGGGCCCGCGGCGTCCGACGATGCCAAGTCGCCCTGTCCCTGATGGACGGTGGTGCGCAATCGCCGAAAGAAAGCTGGTTGCGGCTGGTCTTGATCGACGCCGGTCTTCCACGGCCCACCACGCAGATCAGAGTCACCGACGGGCGGCTCGTGGCCTACCTGGATATGGGTTGGGAACAACCGATGGTCGCGGTGGAGTACGACGGCGAGCAGCACCGCACCGACAGAAGCCAGTACGTGAAGGACATTCGTCGAGCGGAGATGGTGAGCCGCCTCGGTTGGACTGTGATCAGGGTGATCAACGAGGACCGGCCCCGCGTCATCGTTCAACGGGCACGCGATGCGTTGGCGAGCCGATCGTCATCGAGATTGCCGTGAAGGCTGTGAACTGGCCGCCAATCACGACCACGCCGGCAATCTCGACGTCTAGCGCAACGGATCGCGGGCCACGGGGCACGACATGCACCGGGGGCCGCCGCGGCCGGTGCCCAGTTCGGAGCCCGCGATCGTGAGCACCTCGATGCCCGCGTCCTGCAGGCGGGCGTTGGTCTGCGCGTTGCGCTCGTAGGCGACGACGACGCCGGGCGCCAGCGCCAGCGTGTTGTTGCCGTCGTCCCACTGCTCCCGTTCGGCGACGACGGGGTCCAATCCGGTGTCGATGACGCGCAGCCGGTCGATCTCCAGCGCCTTGGCGGCGGCCTCCAGGAACGGCGCCTCGTCGCTGATGGCGACG
>NZ_LZJB01000617.1:0-35873 GCF_001666895.1 Mycobacterium sp. E3298 | reverse complement strand
GGCACCCATGATGTTCTCGGTCATCCGCGTCCGTGCGATGGGGGCGACGGCGTTGATGGCGATGCCGTTGCGGGCACCTTCGATGGCGAGAACGTGCATCATGCCGATGAGGCCCATCTTGGCGGCGCCGTAGTTGGCTTGACCGAAGTTCCCGAAAAGTCCGGTGCCGGAAGTGGTCTGAACGATCCGTCCGTAATTCTGTGCCCGCAACGGCATCGCCATCAACGCCGTCGCCCCCATCGCACGGACGCGGATGACCGAGAACATCATGGGGGAAGCCGGTCAGGCCATGCACCCCGAGCTCGTCACCCCTGTGGTGGTCTACCTGTGCCATCCGACGTGCGACCGAACCGCGCACATCTACTCGGTCGGCGCCGGGAAGGTGTCACGGGTGTTCATCGGCGTCACCAAGGGAATCGAGGACACGTCTTTGACTGCGGAGTCGGTGGCGTCGTCGATCGACGACATCGACGACAGCGCCACGTTCACCATCCGGGGCGGACCCACCGCCGCCTAGCAGACAGCCGGTCAGCGACCGAGAAACTTGGGCTCACGACGTTCCGCGAACGAGGCGAGGCCCTCTTGGAGGTCAGCAGTGTGCGACACCACCTCCTGCGCCCAGGCCTCCTGCTCGAATGCGCGGTGTCGATCCGACTCCGACGACACCGACAACAACCGTTTCGTCAGCGCCAGCATCACGGTAGGGCCCGCGGCCAGCCGTACCGCGAGCTCCTCGGCGGCCGCCCGGGTGTCTTCGGGTGCGGTCACGCGATTGACCAGCCCCAGCTTCTCGCAGGTGGCAGCGTCGACCGGCTCGCCGAGCATCAAGAGTTCAGTGGCCTTGCGCAACCCCACGATTCTCGTCAACAGGTGGATGGCCCCCGAATCGGGCAGGATCCCTCGGTGCACAAACGCCTCCACGAGCTTGGCCTGCGCCGACATCACCACCAGATCGGATGCCAGCACCAAGCTGGCGCCGGCGCCCGCCGCCGTACCGTTGACAGCGGCCACCACGGGTTTGTCGCAATCCAGTATCGAGGAAATCAATCGCTGCCAGCCTTGCTGAAGCATGCGGGCGATGTCACCGGGCCGCTTCTCGGCGATGGGTTTCGATTGCGGGTCAGCGCTTGCCGCCTGGGACGGCAAGCCGGCGCCGGTACAGAAATGCCGGTCACCCGTTGCGCTCAGCAGCACGGCACGCACGTCGGACCGATCATGAGCCAGGGCAAAAGCATCCTTGAGCGCCTGACGCGCCAAGGGCGACAACGAATTTCCGACGTCTGCGCGGTCGATGGTGACTCTTAGTACCCCGTCATCGCCGACGGCCACCAGGATGCCCGATGCTTGTTCGCTCATATCCTCATCCCTGCGTTAACGGCGTTTCCGCTTTTCGGGTATCTTAATTTCCATGCCGGAAACCGGTCAGATTACCGACGAGGGGTTGGCCCGGTTGCGGGCCACCATCGGGATCGCGGTTCCGCACACTCAGCCGCCGCACTACTTCAGACCGAACGAAGACTGCTTCCGCCACGTAGCGGAGAGCTACGGCGACGCCAACCCGCTGTGGAGCGACGCGGAATACGCCGCCAAATCCGTATGGGGCGAGTCGATCGCGCCCCCCGCGCTCGTCGGGGGCGACACCTTGATAGGTGAGGACGAGGTGACCACGCTCTCCGACGAAGACCGCGCGCTGACCAAGGGTGACCCCTTGCGCGGCGTTCACGCCTTCTACGCGTCCTCGTCGCGCGAGTGGTGGGCGCCGCTGCGGGCCAATCATCGCGTCTTCCGGCGCAACGCTCTGGTCGCGGCCCTGGACAAGAGCAGTGAATTCGCCGATCGGGCCGTCCACGAGTGGTCGGCACAGGTGTTCCGAGACGATGAAGACGTCATCTTGGGTGCGCAGTACCGCAACATGATCCGCACCGAACGCAGCAAGGCGCGAGGTCGCAAGAAGTACGAGGCCGTCGAACTGAAGTCGTGGACGCCGGACGAGATCGCGGAATTGGACGAGAGATACGCGCGCGAAGCCCCGCGTGGCGCCGAACCGCGATCCTGGGAGGACGTCGACGAGGGTGACGACATCGGCACCCTGACCAAGGGCCCGTTGACGGTCACCGACATGGTCTGCTGGCATGTCGGCATGGGGACCGGCATGTACGGGGTGCGGCCCCTGCGACTGGCATGGCGCAATCGGCAGCGCATCCCCCGTTTCTACACGCCCAACGAATACGGTGTGCCGGATGCGCAGCAGCGCGTGCACTGGGAACCGGAGGCAGCCCGCAATGCGGGTAACCCCACCACCTTCGACTACGGCCGGATGCGCGAGACGTGGCTTATCCACCTGTGCACCGACTGGATGGGTGACGATGGCTGGCTGTGGAAGCTCGCCTGCGAATTCCGGCTCTTCAACTACGTCGGCGATCTGCACACCGTCACCGGGACGGTGGTCCGCAAGTACCTCGCCGAGGACGATCGTCCGGCCGTCGATCTCGAGTTGGCGGCGACGAATCATCGTGGCCAGATCACGGCGCCGGGCACGGCCACGATTCTGCTCCCCAGCCGCGAACACGGACCCGTCCGACTACCCGATCCCCCTGGGCGGGCGACCAATCTCGCGGACCTGCTCACCGCCGTGGCCGCACGATTCGCCGAAACCTGAGCCCATGACTTACGACAGTGTGCCCGGTCTCGCGGCGGAACAACGCGGTGCGGTCTTGCAATTGAGGTTGGACCGCGAGGATCGCCGCAACGCAGTCAACGACGTCATGCTCGACGCGATGATCGCGCATTTCGCCGCCGCGGGTGTCGACGAATCCGTCCGCGTCATCAGGATCGACGCTGCGGGACCCGACTTCTGCGCCGGGTCCGACCTCATCGCCAACAACGCCCGCTCCGAGCGAAAGCCCAGGGTGGGTAGCACGCAGCGCCGGCTGCCCAACAAAGCGAACCGGTTGATCCCGTTGATGCTCGAGACTCAGGTGCCCATCGTGTCCGTAGTGCGGGGCTGGGCCGCCGGGCTCGGATTCCACATCGCACTCGCATCCGACTTCTGTGTCGCCGCCGAGGATGCACGGTTCTGGGAACCTTTCATGGCCCGCGGTTTCACCCCCGACAGCGGCGCGGCCTGGCTGCTGCCGCGGCTGATCGGCCTGGTCCGCACCCGGCAACTGCTGATGCTGGGCAAGGAGATCACCGGAACCACCGCCGCCGAGTGGAACATCATCCACGCCGCCGCCCCGGTCGACGAATTGGACACCGTGGCAAGCGAACTGACTGCCGGCCTTGGCGATGCGCCCACGGTGGCGCTGGGCCTCACCAAGTGGCTGCTGCACAGCGGCAACGGGCTCGACCTGGACCGTCATCTGCAGAACGAAGCGATGGCGCTCGAACTATCCAGCCGCAGTGAAGATTTCAAAGAAGGATTGGCGGCCTTCCGCGACCGACGCGAAGCAAAGTTCCAAGGGCGCTAGAAGAACGTGACGCCCCTGCCGATCACCGAGGCCACCAGTGCCGCCGACGCCGTCGCGGTGGTCGAACAATGGGTCGACGCCGAGGTGCCGGCGTCCTGGCGTATGGCCGCCGCGCAGAGTCCCGTCGCCCTGCGCGCGGTGCGGAGCCCCGCGGATTACCGGCAGTGGTATCCGGTTTTCGCCGAGTCCGGTCTTGTGGTGCCGACCTGGGCGCGCGAATACGGCGGCCTGGGTATCGGCAACGAGGTGGCCAGGGCGATCGATAGGGTGCTGCTTCCACTGCGGCTGTCCCGACTGAACCCGTTGGGGCTCAACAACACTGCTGCGGCGTTGTTCAGCCACGGTACGGAAGAGCAGCGGTTGCGCTTCCTGCCGCCGATCGTGCGCAACGAGGAGAAGTGGTGTCAGCTCTTCAGTGAGCCCGGCGCGGGGTCGGACCTTGCCTCGTTGGCGACACGGGCCGTCCGGGACGCGGATGGCTGGCTGATCTCGGGCCAAAAGGTCTGGACCACGTGGGCCGACGAGGCTGACTTCGCGATCCTGCTCGCACGAACCGATCCGGACGCACCCAAGCACAAGGGCATCACCTACTTCCTGCTCGATATGCGTCAGGCCGGCGTCGAGGTACGACCACTGCGTCAGATCACCGGCGAGGCGGAGTTCAACGAAGTCTTCATCGACGATGCCCGGGTCCCCGACGCGCACCGGGTGGGCGAGGTCAATGACGGCTGGCGCGTCAGCGCATCGACGCTGTCCAGTGAGCGGCAGATGGTTTCGGGTTCCGGGTCGGGAGGCATGGGCCGCCTCGGCGGCTCCGGCGCCGACCGGCTGATCGCCGTCGCGCGGGAGACGGGCCGATGGGACGACCTGGTCGTCCGTAACAAGATCATGCGGTTGTGGGCCCAGGAGCAGATCCGTGGCTGGACCAATGACCGTGTCCGGGCGGCACTTTCGGCCGGCCAATCGCCCGGGGCCGCGTCCTCGATCGGTAAGGTGCACCAGGCCACGCTGAACCAGCAAATTCAGGACCTCATGGTCGACCTGCTGGGTACGGACGCGGTCGCCTGGCCCGCCACCGACGAGCCGGACGCACTGCCCCGGGATGTCCATGGAATGCTGCGCAGCCTCGCCAACGGCACCGAGGGCGGCACCACCGACATCAACAAGAACATCCTCGGCGAGCGCGTGCTCGGGCTGCCCAAGGAACCGGACCCCTGGAAGGGCAAACCCTGGAAGGACATTCCGCGCTCGTGAGCACCTACCAGCGGTTGGTCGTGGAGAAGTCCGAGGGTATCGGCTGGCTGATCCTGAACCGGCCGGACGCGGGCAACGCCTTCGACGCGTTGATGCTCGACGAACTCGAGACCGCCTGGGCCGAACTCGATGCCGATCCCGGTGTCCGGGTGATCGTCAACGCGGCCAACGGCACAGCCTTCTGCACGGGCATGGACGTGGTGCAGGTGGCGCGCGACAAAGCGGCGATGCGCCGCCACTCGCGTCGAACTCGGGACGCGGAGCTGAAGATTTCGTCCTGGCATTGCGGGGTATGGAAGCCGGTGATCGCGGCCGTGAACGGGGTTTGCGCGGGCGGTGGCCTGCACCTGGTGGCCGACGCCGACATCGTCATCGCGGCCGAACAGGCCTCCTTCGTCGACCCGCACGTGTCGCTCGGCCAGGCCGTCGCCTATGAGGCGATCACCCTGCTTCGCAAGTCTCCGATGGAGGCAATCACCCGGATGGCGTTGAGCGGCAGGGGCGAACGCATCTCGGCGCAACGCGCCTACGAGTTGGGCATCTTGTCCGAGGTGGTAGCCGCCGGTCGGCTTCGCGCCGCGGCGCTTCGGCTCGCCACCGCGATCGCCGGAAATTCGCCGACCGCGTTGCGCGCCACCAAGAAGGCGCTGTGGCACTCCCTGGAAGTCGGGATGACGCAGGCCCGCCGGGATGCCTCCGATGAGATCTGGCGGCTGCGCAATCACCCCGACCACGGCGAGGGCGCCAGGGCGTGGCGCGAGAAGCGCACACCACGGTGGCAAGCACCGTCCGGCGCTGTGGAGGCTTCATGACGTATCAGAGGCTGGTCGTCGAGCGGCGCGGGCCGGTTGGCTGGATCATCAACAACCGCCCCGACCGGCTCAACGCGTATGACGTTGTGATGCGTGAGGAATTCCCGAAAGCGTGGTCGGAACTGAATGCCGACCCAGACGTCCGCGTCATCGTGCACACCGGCAACGGGCGAGCGTTCCAGGTGGGGGCCGACGTCGAGGAGCTCGACGGCGAGGCCGTGCTGCAGTTTCAGGAGACCATGCGCACGCTGGACCTCAAGCTGACGGCGTGGCACTGCAACGTCGAGAAGCCGGTCATCACGGCTGTCAACGGGGTATGCGCCGGTGGCGGGTTGCACTGGGTGGCCGACGCCGACATCGTCATCGCGTCATCGGACGCGAGCTTCGTCGACCCGCACGTCTCGATCGGCCAGGTCAGCGCTTTGGAAACCATCGCGCTGATGCGCAAGATGCCGGCCGAGGCGGTGTTGCGGATGGCGTTGGTGGGCAGCCACGAACGGCTCAGCGCCCATCGTGCGTACCAGCTCGGCATGATCAGCCAGGTCGTGGATCCGCCCGAAAAGCTGCGCGAGGTCGCCCAGGAGCTGGCCGAGAAGATCGCCAGAAACTCGCCCGCGGCGATGCGTGCCACCAAGCGTGCACTGTGGGGCGCACTCGAATACGGCCTGACGGATGCGTGCCGCGCCGGCGCCAAGCACCTGACGTCGATGTGGGGGCACCCCGACCAGAACGAGGGCCCCCTTGCCTTCGCGGACAAGCGAACTCCGAATTGGGCTCCGTTGGAGGCTGATTCGTGAGCCTGGTGGATCTGCTTGACGGCCTGCCGGATGTCGCCGTGCACTTGGTCGATGGCGAGGTGTCGCGCGACGAGCTGGTGGCCAGTTCCGACCAACTCGGTGCGCTCCTTAGGGCAATCGGATTGGCGAGGGGACAGGTTGTCGCCGCCATGCTGCCCAACGACGCAACCACCATCGCCGCGCTGTTCGGCACGTGGCGCGCCGGTGGGGTGTACACACCGTTGAACCCCAGGGCGGCCGACGCCGAGATAGCGGCCCAGCTGACGACGCTGCGGCCCGTCGCCGTCGTCACGACACCCGAACTGGCGCCGAGATTCTCGACGTTCGAAATCCCCGTCGTCACTGGTGATGCGCTGGCGTGGGCAACGGCGGCAAGGCGCGACTTGCCCGCGCACGCGCGGTCCTACGACGACGATGTGGCACTGTTGCAGTTCACCTCCGGCACCACGGGCCCGCCGAAGCCGGTGCCCCTTCGGCACACCACGGTGCTCGACCTGATCGATCGGCTGTTGGCGAAACTTCGTGGGAAGAAAGCTATTACCGACGCACCGAAACGCCCGCCGATGCCGAACCTCGTGCCGTTGTCGTTGTCGTTGTGGGCGGGTATCTATCAGGTGCTGTTCGCGTTCCGGGCGGGTTCGGGCGTGGTGCTGATGGAGCGATTTTCCCCGTCGGACTTCGCCGCGCTGGTTCGGCGGCACCAGCTGCGTTCCACGGTGCTGCCGCCCGCGGCGCTCACCATGGTGTTGCACGACGACTCGGTCACGGACCTGTCGCCGCTGAAGATCGTGCGATCGATCACCGCTCCCCTGTCGCCTGTGCAAGCGGCCCGATTCAGGGACAAGTTCGGCGTGATCGTGCTGAACTCCTACGGCCAGACCGAACTCGGTGGCGAGGTGGTGGGGTGGTCGGCCGCCGACGCCCGCGAGTGGGGAGAGACCAAACTCGGATCGGTGGGGCGGCCTCTGCCCGGCATCGACGTCAGGATTGCCGATGACGAGGTGCTGGTGCGCACGCCGACGACAGCGGCGCGCAACATCGATCCGGCCTTCCTCGACCGGCTCACCGATGACGGCTGGTTTCACACCGGCGACTTGGGCTGGTTCGACGACGACGGGTTCCTCTGGCTCGACGGCCGGGTGTCCGACATGATCAACCGTGGCGGCCTCAAGGTCTTCCCGGGCACCGTCGAAGACGTCATTCTCGCCGCCGGCGGCGTGCGGGAAGCCGCCGTCGTGGGCATCCCCGACGAGCGGCTCGGCGAGGTGCCCTGGGCGTTCGTCGTGCGACGTGATCAGGCCGTTACAGAAGAGAGCCTCACCGAGTGGTGCCGGGATCGATTGACGCCGTACCGCGTACCCGTGCGATTCGTGTTCGTCGACCGGCTGCCGCGCAACGACGTCGGCAAGGTGGTCAAGCGCGAGCTCGCCGCCATGGCCAATGCGTGAAGGTTCGGACTCAGCAATCGTCGAAGCCCGGGAGCTTCGTTACCCGTGAATGCGATAACGCTAATTCTCGCAATTGATAATGGTGCTATCATTTCGGGACAATGTGTATTTCCACCCGCGTTGCGGAGACGGGAGCAACGGATGTGATCGAAGAATTGGTGCGGATGGTGATCACGTGGGGCGTGATGTGCGCATTGGTTGCCTTCTTCTACTGGATGTTGTCGAACATCGGGACTTTCTGACCGCAGCGATCGGCCCTGAGTGAAGTCGCCTCGGGCCGGCTATCTATTTCCTAAGGAGGAATCAGCGCGGTGGACGAACAGGATCGCCGGCGTAGGCGCGGCCTCATCGTTTTCCAAATCTGGATATACGGCCTCCTGCTGACGATGTTTCTCATCCAGCTCTCCATGTTGCTGACAAGAGATTGGTAGGCCCATGCGATTGCCCTCTGCGATAACGCGCCGCGGGAACGGTGCATCCTCATTCGCGTCAGCGACTTTGGACGAACACGAACGCCGGAGCCGGCGGGCTCAACGACAGGCGGATCTCTGGCTCATAGCCGGCACGGCACTGATGGGCACGCTCGTGCTCGGCGTCCTCGGGCTCCCCCTGTTCGTGCGTGGCCTGTACCTGTTGCGCAATGCGCAACGCGAGGGCCTGTCGGTGCGTCCACTCATGGTCACGCTCATCGGTTACGTGATCATCCTGGACGCGGCCCTGAACAGCATCGGTTGGGCACTCGACCTGTTCGCCAATCACGCCCTGATAACCCGCACCGTGTTCACCGCTTGGGGGAACCTGATGGACGGGGGCTACTTCTGGCACTACAACGAGCTCTGGATCGGAGGTGCCGGTGCGCCCGGGGAGAAGGCGTGGGTTCTCGTGTGCGTGCTCATCGCCTTTCCGATGCGGATGGCCGCAGCGATCGGCTTCCTGCAGATGAAGCGCTGGGGCCACCAGTGGATGATCGTCACTTGCTGGTTCGGTGTGGTGGTCTGGACCGGCTACATCTTCAACATGACGTTGTATGCCGATGTGCGGTACGCGGCGGTAGGCCTGCCGGTGCTGGCCTGGTGGGCCTACAACATCTTTTACATCACGCCGTTCCTCGCAATCCCTTACCTGCACACCGTGAACCGGGAAATCTTCTCCGACTGACCGATCCTGGGAAGGACTATCGTGTCTGAATCAACTGTGGACGCAGTCGCGCCGGCCGAGCCGCTACCGCCGGGCACGACGTCGGCTTGGGCGCGGATGCACACGTGGCTCAAACGGGGGCTGTTCGTCTGCCTGTTCGGGTTGGTGATCGAGGGGTCGCTCACCGTGCCGGTGATGGCAGTCTGGTACGGGTGGCCCACGCTGTCCCTCACCCAAATCTGCAGCGAATTGCTGAAGGTGCGCTACTCCGATGACTCGCTCGAATGCAGGCAGCCCTATCCCCTCGGGGGCCCGCCGTTCGGCGGTGCTCCGGAGGCCGCCGGCCAACACACCGCGAAAGACGACTGGGGGGTCCAACCCCACCCGCGGTACAACCGGATCGGCTTCCGCGAACTGGTGAAGATCCACGACGAGCGAATCGCACGGCAAGCGAAGGCGTCGGCGATTCCAAAACCGTAGGGCGGCGCACATGACAACTCCGCACGTCATAGGGCGCAGCGATGCCATCTCGTGGGCGATCGCAGCAAGTCTCAAGTCGGTCGTCCACAACCTCGACGAACCGACTCAGCCGAACACGGACCACGTAGTCATAGTGATCGGCGTCGATCCGGCCCTCGAGCCGACGCCCGTCAGCACGTTGAGTCCGCCGGACTGGGGCCGATTCGCCGAACAACCGATGCGACACGCGCTCGCCGCTTTGCAACGGTCATACTCCTCGATGCGCGACAAAGGTGGAGGACGAATCGTGCTGGTGCTGCCATCGATCGGGATGACGGGAGCGCCGTATCTCGTCCCGTACGCCACCGCGCTCGAGGGAATCCGTGCGATGGCCAAATCCGCCGCTCGCCAATGGGCTTCTCAAAACCTGATCGTCAACATGGTTGCCGCCCCGCTTCGTCTTTTCGCGCCGCGGCTGAGCGCGTCAGCCAGCCATGTGACCGCGGCAGCGCTTCAGGACGATGACTCGCTCATCGAAACGATCGTCGAGACGACACGATTCCTACTCAAGCCCGAGGTCACGGGTCTGGTCGGCGAAACCGTCATCGTCGACGGCGGAGCCGTGATGCTCCCATGACGATCAACGATTACACGGTGCTGGTCACTGGAGCCGGCGGCGGTGTCGGGCACGGCATCGCGCGTGCCCTCGCGGTCGACGGCGCGCACGTCTTCGTCGCCACCCGATCGGAAAGTGGGCGGGCGGTTGCAGCGGAACTCAGCGAGGCCGGTTGTCGGGCAAGCTGGGTCCGCTGCGACGTCACCGTAGCCGAGTCGGTCATCGGCGCCGTCGAGGCCGCGGTGATGACGACCGGGCGCCTGGATGCGCTGGTACACAATGCCACAAGCAACGCATCCAGCCAGCCGCACCGACTCGAGGACGTCGGTGAGTCGCTGTGGCGCGACCACATCAGCGTGTCGGTGACCGGCGCCTATCACTGTGCGAGCGCAGCCTTCCAAGCGCTGCGTGAACGGGCAGGGACGTTCCTGGTGATGACCTCACCCGCCGGGATCGAAGGCAGCGCCACACTGCCGCTCTATGCCACGGTGAAGGGCGCACTGCGGGGCTTCGCCAAAAGCCTGGCCCGCGAATGGGGCGCCTACGGCATCACGGTCAATGTGATATCGCCGCTTGCATATTCACCGGCGATGACGGCGGCGATCGAAGCCGAACCCGCGATGGAGGAGCGGCTGGCGCGGCGGATCCCGCTGGGCCGCATCGGCGATCCGCAGAGCGACGTCGGTGCGGCGGTCACTTTCCTCGTGGGCCCCAAGGCCAGGTATCTCACCGGACAGACGATAGGGGTCGACGGCGGCCACTTCACCAACCTCTAAGCCGTCGTGGAAATCGGTCTTGTTCTTCCGCACAGCGGCCCGAACGCGTCACCGTCGTTCATCCGCGACTTCGCGCAGACCGCCGAGGGTTGCGGAGTCGACCGGCTCTGGGCGGTCGACCATCTCGTTTTGCCCCGTCACAGCGATTCGCTGTATCCGCTGGGCCGCAGGCCCACGCCAGTCGCCGACGGCTGGCTCGCCGACAATCTCGCCCCCAACTTTGAACTCATGACGACGCTCAGTTGGGTTGCCGGGTTGACGAGCACGATTGGGCTCGGATCATCGGTCGCCGTACTGCCGCTTCGCAATCCGATCGGCAACGCAAGACAACTCGCTTCGCTCGACGCGTTCTCGGGCGGCCGGCTCGTGTACGGCGTCGGAGTCGGGTGGCTGAAGGAAGAGGCGACAGCGATGGGCATGCCATGGGACAACCGTGGCGCCCGCAGCGAGGAACACATCCGGTTGTTGCGCACCCTATGGTGTGCGGACGATCCCTACGTCGAATTCCATGGGAAATTCTACGATTTCGCACCGATGGATCCCCGGCCGCACCCCGCACGACGACCCATTCCGATCCTGGTGGGCGGGCACTCTGACACCGCGCTCGACCGAGCGGCGCGTGTCGGCGACGGGTGGATTTCCGCGCCGACGTCCGTTGGACGGCTGGCCGGGCTCGTCGCGTCTCTGAACCGGTTAGCCGACGCGCGCGGCAGATCGTCGGCGAGCTTATACAAGGTCGCATCCACCGCTTATTCCGGCGCCCGATCATTGGCCGAGTCATGCGATGCCTACCGCCGACTGGGCATCGATCATGTTCAGGTCCTTCTATCGGCCGACGAGCCGCACCGCATCATCGACCGGATGCCGGAGGTCGCTGATGCGGCGAACCAGTGAATCGGGCCGGACGGCCCTCCAGCCCTTGACGCGCGGTGCGACCTTGCCGTTCGCGACGGTTTCGGACAGTATTAGGGCGAGAACGTCTACTCTCGGTTTGTGATAGTGGCGTTGCCGGTTGCCATCCGCGCCGTTGGCCATGCATATGGCGGACAAATCTGCGAGCAGGCTTTCGGCGATCTCGACTGCTTCGTGGAAAGGAATGACGATGACCGAACCCCGTGCGTTCGAGGTGTGGGATGCGGACAATCACATGTACGAGACGATCGACGCCTACACGCGCTATCTGCCGGAGAAATACTCCGAAGCATTGAAGTTCGTCGACGTCAATGGCCGCAAGAAGCTCCAGATCCTCGGCGTTATCACCGAGACGATACCCAACCCCACCTACGAGGTGATTCCCACTCCCGGCGCATGGGCCGACTACTACCGCGGGATCAACCCGGAGGGAAAGACGCTGCGCGAGCTCGCCGAGCCCATCCGCTGTCCAGACGAGTTCCGGCGCCCCGACCTGCGCCTGGCGTTGATGGACCGCCAGGGCGTTGATGGCGCGCTGATGTTTCCCACCACGGCGGGCATGCTCGAGGAACGGACCAAGTGCGACACCGAGCTCACCCACGCGGTAACCCACGCCTTCAACCGCTGGCTGCTCGAGGACTGGACGTTCAACGTCAAGGACCGCATCTTCCCCGTCCCGGCGATCTCACTCAACGATCCGTCGAAGGGCGTTGCGGAACTCGAATGGTGCCTGGAAAACGGGGCGAAGACGGTGCTGATCCGGCCGGCGCCGGTGCCCAGGGAGGACGGAACCTCGCGTTCACCCGCGTTGCCCGAGTTCGACCGTTTCTGGAGATTGGTCGAGTCGTCGGGCATCTCGGTCCAGATGCACAACTCCGACGCCGGCTACGACCGCTACCTCTCCGACTGGGAGGGCGGCAACGAGTTCCAGGGTTTCCAGCTGACGAAGTTCCGCGGCTTCATCTACGAGGAGAGCCGCCACATCTTCGATACGCTCGCGGCCTTCATCGCCCATGGGGTGTTCGAGCGCTTCCCCGGCCTACGCATCGGTGTGGTCGAGAACGGCGGTTCGTGGGCTCAGCGCCTGATGGACGTTTTCGATCGGGTGTACCGCAAGAAGCCGCGCGAATTCAGTGAGCACCCGTGTGATGTCTTCCGAAGGCACGTGTGGGTGAACCCGTTTCACGAGGAGGACATGTCGCACCTCATCGACATCCTCGGTGAGAAGCGGGTGATGTTCGGCTCGGACTACCCGCATCCCGAGGGATTGGCCGCGCCCGCGGACTTCGTCAATGAGCTCGAAAACCTCCCCGCCGCAACCACAGCACGAGTGATGGGCGGCAATCTGAAGGAGCTGATCGGCATCTAGCCGAGTCCGGCGGCGAATCGCCTCAGGTACGGCCAGGAGATGTTGAACATCTCCCCGCGTCGGCATAAGTATCTTCACCGACAAGACCGATCCTTATGGCATTCGCGGTGCTGCGTGTCTCGGGCAGGAGATCGCCTTGCCCGGGAATCGGATCGGGGTTGTCACGAACGCTCACCGGTCCCCGAACCGGGTCCGGAGTTCATTCTTGAGCACCTTGCCGGTGAGATTACGTGGCAGCGCATCGACGATCTCGAGCCGTTCGGGCGACTTGTGCCTGCTCAGCCCCCGGGCTTGGCAATGTCCGGAAACCGAAGAGAGCGTGACCGCCGCACCCGGGCGGGCGACGACGACGGCACACACCCGTTCGCCGGTCCGCTCATCGGGTACGCCGATGACCGCGACGTCGGCGATCGCAGGGTGGCTCGCCAGGACGCCCTCGATCTCGAGGGCCGAGATGTTCTCCGCGTTGCGGATGATCGCGTCCTTGATGCGCCCCGTGACGACGACATTGCCCTGTTGGTCGATGCGTCCCAGATCGCCGGTGCGAAACCACCCGCCGGCGTCGAATGCCTGGGCATCTAATGACGCATCGACGTAGCCGAGGAAGCATTGCGGGCCCTTGAGCCGCAGCTCCCCCTCCTCCCCGGGCTCGACCGGCCGCTCGGATTCGTCGACGACTCGCACTGAGACGCCCGGCACGGGTTTGCCGACGGTGTGGTCCAGCAGCTCCGGAGGGCCGTTCGGTGCTTGGGAGGTGGCGACCGGAAATTCGGTCAGTCCCCAGGAATTGGCCACACCGTCGACCGAGAAGGTCTGCCGCACTTGATGTCCCAACTCCGCGGTGATGGGTGCACCACCGCCGACACAGCCACGCAGATCGGGATATAGCGGTTCGGCGCCGTGTTTTGCCTGCGCCGCCATGAAGGCGACGAAGAACGGGGTGGCGCTGCCCAGCAGAGTCGGCCGGTGCGCAGCGATGGCGAAGGGGGTCTCCACGGGATCGAAGGTGTCGAAGAGCACCAGTCGCATGCCGGTATGGAGGGCGGCAGCGAGCATGGCGGCTCCCCCGATGTGCGACACCGGAAAGGCGATCGGGTTGACGTCGCTACTGGAGGCGCCGACGATGGCGACGACGCCTGCCGAGCCGGCGATGACCGAGCGGTCGCAGTGCCGCGCGCCTTTCGGGGACGCCGTTGTGCCCGACGAATAGTAGATCCAGCGCGGCTCCTCGCCCGATTGTGGCGGCGCAGGCAGCGCCGCCGGATCACCGGCGGGTAGCCGAAGTGCGCCGGTGATGGGCTCGTCGTGGTCGATGACCACGACAGTCATGGGTTGCTGATCACCGATCCGCTGGGCGAGCGCGATGTGGTCGAAATTGCGCCACACCCCGGGAACGATGAGGACGTCGGTCGCGAGCTGCGTTGTCACAAAACGTAATTCGCTCTCCCGCCAGATCGGCAGTACCGGGTTTTGGACCGCCCCGAGGCGCGCCAGCGCCACCATGACGACCATCGTCTCCAGCGTCGTCGGCAGCTGCCACGACACCACCGTTCCCGCGCCAATTCCGCGTTGCGCCAACGCCGCCGCGCATGTCAGTGCGGATTCGTACAGCTGCTCGCACGACAGGGCCCGACCGTAGTCGTCGACTAGGACCACCCGATCGGGATGCGCCCGCGCCGCCGTCTCGACCAGGGACCAATAGGTCTCCGCCGCCGGGTATGCGGTCATCGGCTCGGCAAGTGCAGTCGCCGCTTGGCCAGGATGTTGCGCATCATTTCCGAGCTGCCACCGGATATCGTGTAGGCCCGGGACCACAGCCAGCATTCACGCAGGCGTTGTTTGGCGCGATCCACATCGGGGTCCGCAGTCCCCGCGGCAATCGCCGATGCGGCCAGCTCGGCGCCATAGGCCGCGACACGGTGATAGGTTTCGGCGAAGCTCAACTTCGCGATCGAGCCGTCGCCCGGTCGTTCCTCACCCGACGTCAGCCGCTCCACATGGTCGTCGATGAACGCCTTGGCTACCTCGGCCTCGACGGCCAACTCGGCGACCTGCTGGCGGATGTCGGTGGAGTCCAGTGCGGGCTCGCCGTCGATGAGCGCGTTCCGGGCCACGGTGACCAAATCGTCGATCAAGAGTTCGAGCAAGATGACGTTGCCGCCGATGCCGAATCGTTCAAAGTCCAAGCCGGCCATGATGATCGACCAGCCCTGGCCCACCTCGCCGATCAGGCTCTCCGGACCGAGCTCGACCCCGCTGAGGAAGACCTCATTGACCTCGATCGCATCGCCGATCGTGCGGATCGGACGAACCTCGACACCCTCCGCCGAGAGCGGCACGGTGAAGACGGACAGGCCGTGGTGGCGCGAGGACGTCGGGTCGGTGCGGATCAGGGCGAGGCCCATGTCGGCCCAGTGTCCGTCGGTGATCCAGGTCTTCTGGCCGTCGATCACCCAACCGCCGTCGGGTTGCCGCACCCCGCGGCTGCGCACCGCGGCGATGTCGCTACCCGCATCGGGTTCGCTGAGCAGTTGGCACCAGACGTGCTCGCTGCGCCGGATGGGTGGCAGTAGCCGCTGCTTCTGCTCGTCGGATCCGAAGTGCAAGAGCACGTGTGCCGCCAGGTTCACCTGGTCCACCGGGCGTGGCGCGCGGGCGCGCAGGATCTCCTCGCTGACGATGCGGTCGTGCAGTGGGTGGTGATCGTCGCGACCGCCGTGTTGGACCGGCCAATCCGCGCCCACGAGGCCCGCCTCGAACAGGCCGGCGAACCACGCGCGCAGCAGGGCTTCTTGCGCGGGGGTCTGCGGCGCACGGTGGCCTTCGCGGGCTTCGATCGGCGGCGCGTGTTCGGCGATGTGTGCCCTGACCCGCTCTCTGAAGTCGGCCAGCTGCGCATCGGTGGGACGGCTCCAAACCACGCTCACCAACCCGACACCTCCGCCACCAGCGCCCGGCTCGAACGCGCCGTGCCGATCAGGTGGCCGTTGGTGAAGACCCGACGCAGCTCGTAATGCAGCGGATACTCCCACGTGAAACCGATGCCGCCCGAAAGTTGCATGCACTCGTCGACGGCGGCGGCGGCCTTCGCCGCGACGAACGCGTGCGCCGCCGCCGTCAGCAAGGTCGCCCTCTCCTCTCCCGCAGCGAGTGCCCGCGCCGCCCTCATGACGACGGCGCGCGCTTTGACCTCGAAGACCAGCAGCTCGACCAGCCGGTGCTGAATCGCCTGAAAGCTCGCGATCGGGGCCCCGAATGCGATGCGCTCCTTGAGGTATGCCGTCAGCCGCTCGAGGGTCATCGACACGGCGCCCACCGAATCGGCGGCGACCAGCAGTCGGGCCACGGCGGCCAACTGGTCGGCCCGTTCGACAGATCCGATCACGTCGCCGGGTGCGGCCTTCGCGTCGAAACGCCATACGGTTCGGGTGACGTCCAGCAGGTCGGGGTCCAACTCGAACTGGTCGCGATCCAAATCGCGCAGCAGGTGAATTCCGTTGCTTCCCAGGAGTATGACGATGTCGGCCTGGTCGCCGCGGATGATCCGTGCGGGCTCGCCGACGATCGCGACGCCGGCCGTCGCGGTCCCGGCGAGCAGGCCGGGCAGCAACTGTTGCCTGGGGTACCCGGGCGCGGAGGCGAGCGCCGCGGCACCGATCGTGGTTCCCAACCACGCCGACCCGTCCTGCGCTCGACCAAGCTCCTCCGCCACGACGCAGGCCTCGACCGGACGCCACCCGGTGCCCCCCAGCACCTCATCCACGAGCAGGCCGGTCCAGTCCATTTCGGCAAGGTCCTTGACCGATCCCCGCTCGCCGCGTTCGGCCAGGAACTCCCGCGCCGACGCTCTCAACAGGTCGAGGTCGACGTCCTCGTCCGCCATCGCGCCGTTAGCTGCGGGCGAGCAGCTGGTCGGCGTTGTCGCGCATGATCCGTCGCTTGGTGGCGTCGTCGAGCGGGTCGAGCAACTTGGCGAACTCGGCCGGCACGGCCAGCCCTTCGGCGTGCGGGTAATCCGAGCCCATGACCAGGCAGTCGTCGTATCCCAGGCTCGCGACGATCGCCGGGATGTCGTCCTCGGGGTACGGCACGACCCGAACATGACGGCGGAAGATCGCCGACGGTCGCTCCGTGAGCTTCCCGCCGATCCATGGTCCGTTGCGGCCCATGCCGCGGCTCTTGTCCATGTGCCGGACGAAGAACGGCACCCATTCCGCGCCGTGCTCGGCGACGAGGACATTCAGACCCGGAAAGCGGCCGAAGAGATTGTCGAAGATGAGGGCTGACAACGTCTCCTCGATCGGCCGCTGCCCGTAGATGTTCATCCACTGCCACGCGGACATGTGCCAGGAGGCCGGGTCGGGGTCCTGGCCCCACGCGGGCGAAATCGCATTGAAGTACCAGAACGGCATGATGTGGAACACCAGGACGCAGCCGGCCTCCTGCAGGCGCGCGTAAATGGGATCGAAGTACGGGTCGCCCGGTGACCGGCCGTAGGCCGGCCCCGTCGGCAGCAGCACGAACTTCGCTCCCTGCGCGATGATCGCCTCGGTCTCCGCGATCGCGGAATCCAAGTCGCGCAACGACATCAGCGCCGTCGCATAGATCCTGTCGTCGTAGTTGAAGCCCCACTCTTCGTCGAACCATCGGTTGAACGAGCGCAGATTCGCATACAGTGCCGCAGTGTCGTCGACGTAGTGTTCCGCCGCCAGCGCCATACCGCTGGGATAGATGACCATCCGCTCGATGTTCTGGTCCGCCATGACGGCCAGCCGGGCGGCACGCTCGACGAATTCCGGTTGCATGGGTTGCGGCTCGTAAGACTCCTCGGGGTTGCCCGATCCCATTTGCCTGAGCATCTCCTTGAGCGAGCCTGGCCGGTAGGCGACATCCAGGCCCAAACCGCCCTCGCTGTTGAAGGTCGCGACGCGATGGCCGGCCAGGATCACCTCGACGCCGTCGGCCCCGCGTACGGTGGTGATCGCCCGGTCTCGGAACTTTTCGGGCAGATAGCGGGTGAACGCATCCCGCGTCTCGTAGCAGTGCGTATCGCAGTCGAAGATGCCGTAATCGAGTTTCGTGGTCACCGCGTCGGTCTCCTTTAGTGAGAATGTAAATTCTCTATTTCCAGAAAACATACTATCCTGGTGCGGCAATGGCCATCCCGGGCTGGATGCCCGAAGGGCTCGAGCAGCGGGCGGCGCCGGCTCGGCCGCAATCGCACCGAGGAGACATGAGACCTTCACAACCGCTGGGAGACAAGAGGATCGGGCCCGCAGCGATTGGCTTGTGGATGGCCGATCCCGCGACACGGCCGAGCCGGGAGGCTGCGCGTGCCGACCGGTGAGCTCGACGAGCTCCGCGCGGTCGTTCGGGACTACCTGACGGCCACATCACCCAGCGAGACCGTGCGCAAGTTGATGGCGACGGAAACCGGCTACGACGAGGCATCGTGGCGCCAGATGGCCGGCGAGTTGGGGCTGCACGGCATCGGGGTTCCCGAGCGGTGGGGCGGGGCGGGTGCGGGCATGGCCGAACTGGCGGTGGTCTTTGAGGAAATGGGGCGCACGTTGCTGTGCTCCCCCTTCTTCGCCACCGTGGCCATGGCGACCCAGGCCATTCTCGCCAGCGGCGATGATGCCGCGGCCGAAGAGTTCATCCCCGGCTTCGTTGACGGCTCTGCCACCGCAACGCTGATCCTCAACGGCCGCCTTGGCGCCTGGGACCCCGGTGCAGTGACGTTGCGTGCCGACCGCAGCGGCGGCGCCTACCGGGTCCACGGTGAGGCGCCGCTCGTGATCGACGGTCACACCGCGGACGTCATCCTCGCCGCGGCCAATACCGAAGCCGGCATCTCGTTGCTGGCGATTCGGGCCGGGTCAGAGGGGGTCCGCCGGACCCCGCTGGCAGGACTCGACCGCACCCGAAAATTCGCCCGGCTGGAGTTCGGCGGTGTCCGGGCGGCGCTGATCGGCACGGAGGGGGCCGCGGCCGACTTCCTGGCACACACTTCGGACCTCGCCATCGTGGCGCTGACTGCCGAACAGGTGGGCGCCGCGCGGCGCTGCCTCGACATGGCCGTCGACTACGCCAAGCAACGGATCCAGTTCGGTCGGCCCATCGGCAGTTTCCAGGCGATCAAGCATCGGTGCGCGGACATGTTGGTTCAGGTTGAGGGTGCGCTTTCCGCCGTGTCGCATGCGGCCGAAGTGGCCCACACCGATGAGCTGCCGACCGCCGCGTCGGTCGCGAAAATGGTGTGTTCCGAGGCCTTCCTCCACGTCGCGCTCGACAACATGCGCATCCACGGCGGTATCGGCTTCACCTGGGAACACGACGCCCACCTTTTCGCCCGCCGCGCCAAGGCCACCCAGTTGATCTTCGGCGACCCGGACTACCACGCCCAACGACTGGCCACACTTGTCTCCGCGACGAAAGGACCCACGTGACCGTTTCTTTCTCTCTCGAACTGCCCACCCAGCGAGTCGAGGCGGTGGACGAGTTCGTCACCGCCGACGCCATTGCCGACATCGCGCGAGCGGCCGAGGCGAGCAAATTCGCGGCGGTCCATGTCACCGACCACCCCGCACCGGACTCCAAGTGGCTCGACCACGGCGGGCACCACGCCCTCGATCCGTTCGTCGCGTTGGCCTTCGCCGCCGCCGCAACGACCCACGTCAAGCTGCTGACCAATGTCTACATCGCCGCCTACCGCAACCCGTTCCTCGGCGCCAAATCGATTCAAAGCCTCGCGGTGTTGTCCGGGGGCCGGCTGATCCTGGGCACCGCGGCGGGATACCTGAAGCCCGAATTCAAGGCCCTGGGAGTCGATTTCGACAACCGCGGTGCCCTGCTCGATGAGGCCCTCGATGTGCTGGACAAGGTGCTCGGCGGCGGCGACCTCGCGTACGAGGGGACGTCGTTCGCCGCCCGCGGCGTCCGGTTGCGGCCGCTGCCCGCGAGTCCGCCCCCGGTCTGGGTCGGCGGCAACAGCAAGGCGGCGGTTCGCCGGGCGGTGTCACGCGCTCAGGGGTGGGCGCCGTTCAATACGTTCGGCTACGCGGCGGCCTCGCGCACAGCGGAAATCTCGACGATCGATGACCTGGCGCTCGCCATCGACTGGGCCAAGCAGTACGCGGCCGAGATCGGCCGCACCGCACCGCTGGAGATCTGTTTCTCGGCGGGAAACCTGTTGGACGACGGTAAGTCGGCCGACGAACGTCACGCGACGATCGCGCGGCTCGAGTCCGCCGGGGTCACCTGGCTCACCATCGCGCCGGCAGGTGCCGACCGGACCGAAGTCATCGACCGTGCCCGCGCCTTCGCCGACGAGTTCATCGCCGGGTGACGCGACGTCACGCCATCAGACTGCCGGCGGCGAATGCGTCCACGCTGATCCGGCGATGGGCGAACAGCCACCGACCGTCGACGGGTGTCAGTACGTCGCGGTAGCGGCCCCAGTGGTCGAGCCCGATGTCGGTGTGGACGGCGAAATAACTGCTGACCTCGACCCTGTCGCGGGCCACCGACCCGAACCTGATGCTGGTGACGTGGTGGCGGACATGAGTCGGCGCCCGCCGCCCCGATTGCCCAGGCTTTGTCACAGCGGCGCCCAGGCCCGCCTCGATCGCCGAGGGTCCCGTCAGCGGCCCGTCCCCCCCGGTGAATTCCAGCACGCCCTCGTCGCCGAAGCATGCGGCCAGCGCGCGAAGATCGAATCGGTCTGTGGCCGCGGTGTAGTCGGCCAACGTCTGTCGCACCGACTCCCGAACCTCGAGCTCCCACGCCTCCACCTGACCTCCTCGTTAATGACCGTTCCAGCACACGATAACGTTTATTCTCATGCCGCAACCAAGCCTTGAGGACCTGCTCGATCCGGTGACAACCGCGCTGGTGACCCAAGAGTGTCAGGGCGGGGTGATCGGGCCGCAGGCCGGCCTTCCGCTGCTCGCCGAGGAGGCCCGGCGAGAAGCCATTCCCAACATTGCCAGGCTGCTCGATGCGGCCAGGGCGGCCGGCGTGACGGTCGTGCACTGCCTGATACAGCGGCGCGCCGACGGTCGCGGTTCGAACACGAACGCCCGGTTGTTCGCGGCGGGGAAATCCTTCAGCGTCGACCTGACGCCCGGTAGCGCGGGCGCCTCGGTGCTCCCGGAATTGGGTCCACGCGACTCCGACCTTGTGCTCACCCGCACCCACGGTGTCGGCCCGATGTGCGGCACCGACCTGGACTCGATGCTGCGCAACCTGGGAATCAAAACCATTGTCGGAGTTGGCGTGTCGGTGAATATCGCGATCACCAACTTCGTCATGGATGCGGTCAACCGTGGCTATCAGTTCGTCCTACCGCGGGACGCGGTCAGTGGGTACCCGCGCGAGTATGCCGATTCGATCATCGACAACACGCTGTCCCTGCTCGCCACCGTGACCCCGTCGAGCGCGGTCATCGACGTGTGGAATGCAGCGGTGTGACCTGTCGCCGGCGCCCCAGATGTGGATGTTGCCGGGCGATGGTGATAACGTCGTTCTCAAATAGCGTAAATGATCATATTCGCTGCTCAGGAGGAAGAGTCACATGTCGTCCCGATCACTGCCGTATCCGGTTTTCGACATCGACAACCACATGTACGAGACGACGGACGCGCTCACGAAATACCTGCCCAAGGAGCACCGCGGGAAGGTCGGTTACGTCGAGGTCAGCGGCAGGCCCAAACTGGTTGTCAAGGACCGCATCAGCCACATGATCCCCAACCCGACGTTCGCGCGGGTTGCCAGGCCGGGCAGCGCCGAGGACTACTTCCTCGGCAACAACCCCGAGGGCCTCAACTTTCGCGAGTTCATCGGCGAGGCAATGGATGTCATCCCCGCCTACCAGGCGCCCGCCCCGCGGTTGGAGCTGATGGATGAACTGGGGCTCGACCAGTGTGTGATGTACCCGACCCTCGCCAGCCTCATCGAGGAGCGCACCACCGACGACGTCGTCCTCACCCACGCGATCATCCACGCGCTCAACGAGTGGATGCACGAGCATTGGACGTTCAACTACCACGATCGGATCTTCGCCACACCCGTCATCTGCCTGCCGATCGTGGACGAAGCCATCAGGGAACTGCACTGGTGCTTGGAGCGCGGTATGAAGACATTCCTGGTTCGGCCCGCGCCGGTGCCCAGTCGCTTCGGCGGCTCGCGATCCATGGGGCTGCCCGAGTTCGACCCGTTCTGGGAGGAGGTCGTCAACGCCGGCATGCCGGTCACCATGCACGCCTCGGACAGCGGCTACCAAAAACACCTCATGGAATGGGAGGGCGGCGACGAGTACCTGTCCTTCGCACCGAGCGCCCTGCGCGAGGTCGTGATGGGGCACCGGGCCATCGAGGACACCCTGGCCGCCATGATCTGCCACGGCGCGCTCTCGCGCTTCCCGGATCTGAAGATCTTCTGCGTGGAGAACGGCAGCGGCTGGGTGCGCAACCTGCTCGAGCAGCTCAACACGGCGTACAAGATCATGCCGAAGGAGTTCGACGAGCACCCGGTCGAGGTGTTCAAGCGCAACATCTACATCCACCCGTTCCTAGAGGACGACGTCAAGGGCATCGTCGACATCATGGGCGAGGACCACGTCATGTTCGGCTCCGACTTCCCGCACCCCGAGGGTATCGGCGACCCGCTGAGCTTCGTCGACCGGCTGGACGGCATCCCGGACTCGGCCAAGGCGAAGATCATGGGCGGCAACGCGATCGAGCACTTGAAGGTCAAGGTCGCGGCGTGACCCAGGCGCCCGCTGGCCCCACGGTTTACGAGGGGATCGCGGACTTCGAGGCTCACGTCGGCGAGCACCTTGGGTACAGCGATTGGCATCGGGTCACGCAGAAGGAGATCGATCTCTTCGCCGAGGCAACCGGTGACCATCAGTGGATCCACGTCGACCGGGAGAGGGCGGCCAGCGGTCGGTATGGCAGGACCATCGCACACGGCTATCTAACCTTGTCGCTGGTACCCATCCTGGTGCAACAGATCTATAAGGTGACCGGGCTGGCGATGCAGGTGAACTACGGCTCCGACAAGCTTCGGTTCCCCGCGCCGGTGCCGGTCGACTCGCGCATCCGGGCGGGGGCCGAGCTGTTGAAGGTGGAGCGCAACGACAAGGGGGGACGGGCCACGGTGCGCGTCACGGTCGAAGTCGAGGGCAACGACCGACCGGCGTGCGTCGTCGACACGATCGCGGCGATGGTCGACGCCTGACCACACGACACACGCCCGCCGGGGCTGACGGCGGCGGGTATCGCTACGCGTTGAGAATGCGTTGGCCGATGACGCGTTGCTCCTGCAACGCGTCGATGTCCGCATCGGACAGTCCAAGCGCCCCAAGCACCTCGGCGTTGTGCTGACCCAGCGTCGGTGCGGCGGTCCGGTGGTGGTGTGCGGGGCCCGGCGAAATCTGAAATGGCCAGCCCGGAAACCTCTGTCGGCCAGTGATCGGGTGGGCCAAATCCTGATAGAAACCGCGCGCATCGAGCTGTTCGACGTCATACATCTCGTCGGCTGCAAGTAGACGCTCGGCTGGGACGCGTTGTCGGACAAGCGTTGCCACCAGCTCACCGGCGGGTCGCCTGCTCGTCCAACTCGCGAGCACCTCGTCGAATTCGTCGTGGTGTTGCCGGCGAGCTTCCGCAGTCGCGAATCTCGGGTCGTCGCGCAGCTCGTCACGATCGATGGCGGCCAGCAGCGCGACCCAGTCGGCGTCGTCGCGCACGGAGATCGCGATCCACTCGTCGGTGCGGGCCGTCGGATAAACGCCTTGGGCGTATTCGCGGTGCCGATTTCCCTCCCGCGGCCGCACCGTGCCCGTCAGTGAGTACTCGATCACCGGTTCGGCGGTCACCGCAGCGCCAACCTCGATTTGCGCGACCTCGATGAGCTGGCCCTCACCGGTCGACCGCCGATGCTCGAGCGCGGCCAGCAACGCCACACCCGCATGTACGCCGGCGATGGGATCGGCGGGGCCCTGCAGGTTGCACGGCGGGCCATCCGGGTAACCGGTTATCGCCGACATCCCGGACACCTGTTCGATGTTCAGCGCCCAGCCCACGTAGTCGCGCCACGGCCCCTGTAGACCGAATCCGGGCATTCGCACCATGATCACGCCGGGATTGATCTTCGCGAGGGACTCATAGTCGAGCCCGAATTGCTCGACCACGCGCGGCGAGAAGTTCTCCACCACCACGTCGGCCTCGGCGGCCAGCCGCAGGGCCAACTCGCGGCCGGCGGCGGAGTTGAGGTCCAGGGTGATATCGCGCTTGTTGAGGTTCGTTCCCTGCCAAAGTGGCCCCCGTTCGTACCAGTCTTCCCCTTCGCGGAGTAACGAGCCGGAGTAGCGGTGGCCGTCGGGGCGTTGGATGGATTCGACCTTGACCACGTCCGCCCCGAACGCGCCGAGGTAGCACGTCAGGTAGGCACCCGCCCAGAAGGTGCTCAGGTCGAAGACCTTCAAACCGTCGAACGGCAGGGCGACATTGCGGACGCCGTCCTCCCGGCGGGGTGCTTGCCGCTCGCCCCAAGCGGCCTGCGTGGCACTTCGGAGGGCGGGAGCAGGCAGCGATGGCGCGCTCGGCGTCTTCGAAAACCGAAACGGCGCACCAGGTCTGGTGAACCCGCCGGATTCAGTCGGGGCCTTGACGAAGAACCCCCGCTCGGCGTACTGCGGACAGGCGAGAATGGTGTCGCCGTCGGTGACCGGCGCGGCGGGTATCCGCATGGCCTGACTCAGCTCGACCAGATCGGAGACGGTCATCGAATCGAGGAAGGGCTGTGCCTTGGCAAAAAACTCGCCGCGCTCTGGCCCACCCAGCATGACCGCGAGCTGATGCTCGCCGAATTCGGGCAACCCGACCATGGCGCACACGTCCAGCCAGTGCTGGCCGGTCAGGCAGTTGATGCCGATCCAGCCATCGGCGGCCCGAACGATCCCCAGCATCGGTGCGGCTTTGGAATTCGTCGGCAGACCAAGGCTTTTCAGGCGAGCCGCCATCAGCATCGGATACGGCAGCGTCGACAGCAACGACTCGAACATCGAGACGTCCACCTCGACGGGCCTGTTCGTTCCGTCCGCGGCGATTCGCAGTGCCGTCAGCGTCCCGAGGGCCGCATACGAGCCCGCGATGTACTCCGGGATCCGGGCGCCCGCCTGTACCGGAGCCCGACCGGGATCGCGCATGTTGACCCACCCCGCGGCCGCCTGCAGGGTCAACGGAGTCGTCACCCGGTCGCGAAGCGGTCCCTCCTGGCCGAAGCTCGAAATCCGGACGACTATGAGGCCGGGGTTGATCCGGCCAAGGGCGTCCAGGTCCAGGCCCCACTCCAGGCGGGCAGCCGAGCCCGCCGGCAGGTCCTCCACGAGCACATCCGCCGTCGCGATCAACTCGTGGACGGCGGCGAGGCCATCCTCCTGACCGAAATCGACTGTCGTTCCGCGTTTCCCCGCATTGAGATACCCGAACAGCCCGCATCGCTCGGGATCCGGAACGTTCGCGGGGAACGGACCCCACCGGCGCAACGGGTCACCCGCCGGCGGCTCGATCTTGCATACGTCGGCGCCCAGGTCGACGAGCAGCTTTGTGCAATACGGCCCCGCGATCTCGGAGGCGAGCTCGACGACACGCAACCCCGTCAGCGGCCGGTTCACGCCGGTATCCCGATGGCCTTCGGCTCCATGTAGGCCCGCAGTCCCATCACACCGCCCTCCCGGCCGATCCCGCTCTGCTTGAAGCCGCCGAACGGTGCGTCCCCGGGGATGGTCCCGTTGATCGACACCTGCCCGGTCCGGATCCGGCGGGCGATGCCCACGGCACGGTCGACGTCACGTCCCCAAACCGCGCCACCTAGCCCGTAGGCCGAGTTGTTGGCGATCGCCACCGCGTCGTCGTCGTCGCGGTACCGCAACACCGTCAGGACGGGTCCGAACACCTCCTCCTGCGCGATGTAGGACTCCGCCGACGCATCGGTGAGTATCGTCGGCTCGAAATAGAAGCCCTTGTTCAGGTCTTTCGGACGGGCTCCCCCGGCCACCACGGTCGCACCGTCGGCCTCAGCGCGTTTGACGAAGCCCTCGACGCGGTCGAGGTGCTCGCGGCTGATCAGCGGTCCCATGGTGACCGCCGGATCGACGGGATCGCCGATCACGACCGCGCGGGCCAGCGCGGCGAGCCGGTCCACCACTTCGTCGTGGATCGCGTCCGGCAGCAGCAGCCTGCTGTTGAGGATGCAGGCCTGCCCGGCATGCATCGTGCAGCCCTCGAACAGCAGACGCTCCATGAATTCGTCGGTGATGTCGACGTCGGGAAGCAGGATCGTCGCCGACTTTCCGCCGCATTCCAGCAGAACTCGTTTCATGGTCGTCGCCGCGCCCGCCATCACGTCGCGGCCCACAACCGAGCTGCCGGTGAAACTGACCATGTCGACCCTGGGGTCCAAGGTCAGGCTTCTGCTGGCCTCGAGGCTGTTCGGCGTGACCACATTGACCACACCCGGGGGGATGTCGGTGTCCTCGTGGACGACCCGGGCGAGGGCGAGCCCGGCAAGGGGCGTCAGCGGGGACGGTTTGAGCACGAGCGTATTTCCGGCCGCGAGCGCCGCTCCCAATTTCATGACATTGAGGGTGTGCGGGAAGTTCCACGGCGTCATCGCCGCCACCACACCGAGCGGTTCGTAGCGCAACAGCGTGGTGCCCGCGGCACCCCACGCGTCCAAGGGCGCCTCGGCGGGTTCGACTGCCAGTTCGGCGGCGTGTCCCATCATGAAGACCGGTCCGTCGACGTGAATCAGCCGCTCGTTTGCGGTACAACCCCATTCGGCCTGCGCGAGGTCGTAGATCTCCTCTCCCCTGGCCAGCAACGCGTCGCTGAGCTGTTGCAGGCACCGCGCACGCTCGGCGGGATCGGCCGCCGGCCACGGACCCGTATCGAAGGCCGTTCTCGCGGCGCCGATCGCCTGCGCAACTTGGTCAACGCTGGCGTCGGGCGCCGTTCCGATCACCGCTTCGGTCGCGGGGTTCGTGACGTCGTAGCGCCCGCTGTCCGGGTCGGTCCACCGCCCGTCGATGTAGTGCCCCTCAGCCTCGAGGAGGGAACGAGACCCAGCCATCATCCGCCTGCCTTCCCTGACTGCTTGCTCGCGGCGCGTTGCGGGCGGCGCCTTACGAGAACATACATACTTTGGCAGTGTGTACACAACCCGCTGCAGCGCCCTGACCGGCAATTAACGTAATTTCCGGTCATATACGCCGTGATTGACAGATGGCCCGGGCCTACTGTAGACACCATGGAAACGGACATTCTTCTCAAATCTGTCCGAAGCAAGCTCGGTGTCGAGGAAGGCATGCGGTGCCCACAACTACTGTCCCATTGCATTCACCCGACTTCTACGCCGGCGATCCGTACCCGGTCTACCGAGAGCTTCGCAACACCACGCCTGTCGTGTGGAATGACGTCACCAAGTTCTGGGCGCTGTTGAAGTACGAGGACATTCGTTATGTCTCCGGCCACCCACTGACCTTCTCATCGACGAAGGGCATCTCGATACCGGATCCCGCCCAACCCGAACCCGTTCAGGAGGGCAACCTGATCTTCACCGATCCCCCACGCCACCGGCAGCTTCGCAAGCTCATCAACTCCGGCTTCACCCGCCGCCAGGTGCAGTTGCTCGAACCCAAGGTGCGCGAGATCGTGCGCGGCATAGTGGACAACATCGACCCGGCAAAGACACAGCAGTTCGCTGAGGACATCGCGTCACCCCTGCCGACGCGGTTGATCGCGGAGATGCTGGGGGCCCCGACCGAGGACTGGGAAAAGTTTCGGACGTGGTCTGACGCGGCGGTGGGCACCGCCGATCCGGACATCGAGATGGATCACCTCGTCGCGCTCGGTGAGCTCTACGAATATTTCACCAAGCTCATCGCGGCTCGCCGATCCGGTGAGGTCAGCGGGCAAAACGATCTGCTGAGCATTTTGGCGGCGGCCGAGGTCGACGGCGAGCAGCTCAGCGACGCGGACCTGCTGAATTTTTCGTTCCTGTTGTTGGTCGCCGGCAACGAAACCACCCGCAATCTGATCGCGTTGGGCACGCTGGCGTTGATCGACCATCCCGATCAGTTCGCGCTACTGCGGTCGAACCCGGCGGAATTGTTGCCCTGCGCGGTCGAGGAGATGTTGCGATTCACCAGCCCGGTCACCCACATGGCCCGCTGCGCCACCGAGGACGTCGAGATCCGCGGCCAGCAGATCAAGGCGGGCGACACGGTGGTCATGCTCTACGGCGCCGCCAACCGCGACGAAGAAATCTTCGGCCCTACCAGCGAAGACTTCGACATCACGCGTAACCCAAACCCCCACATCGCATTCGGTGCGGGTGAGCACGCCTGCCTTGGTGCCCAGCTGGCCCGGCTGGAGGCTCGAGTGTTCTTCGAGGTGCTCTTGGGAACGTATCCGTCGATCGAACTCACCGGCGACGTGACGCGACTGCGCGCCACCATGACGCCAGGCGTGAAGAGCATGCCGGTACGACTGGGAACGAGCGGCTGATGGACTTCGACTACACACCCGAACAGGAACAGCTTCGGAAGGACTACCGGACCCGCCTCGAAGCGGTGATGACGCCGGAGCGCAGAGCCGCCGTCGCCAACCTGACGGAGGGAGGCGCCGCGATCGCCGAATGCAGGCGCGCGCTCGGCGAGGCCGGTCTGCTCGGCGTCGCCTGGCCGGTTGAATTCGGGGGCGGCGGCCTGACCGCGCTGGAGCAGTACATCTTCTCGGAAGAGGCCCGCAGGGTCAACGCCCCGCTGCCGATGATCACGCTCAACACCGTGGGGCCCACGCTGATTCAGTACGGCACCGAGGAGCAGAAAGCCAAGTTTCTGCCCGCCATCCTCAAGGGCACCGTCGAATTTGCGATCGGCTACTCGGAGCCCGGGGCCGGCAGCGATCTCGCGTCGCTGCGCACCACGGCGGTGCGCGACGGCGACGAGTTCGTCATCAACGGCTCGAAAATGTTCACCAGCGGGGCCGAGTTCGCCGACTACATCTGGCTGGCCGCCCGTACCGACCCGAACGCGAAGAAACACAAGGGGATAACCCTTTTCATCGTGCCGACCGACTCGCCGGGGTTCTCCTGGAAGCCGTTACACACCATGCCGGGTGTGTCCACGTATTACACCTTCTACGATGACGTCCGGGTACCCGAGAGCGCCATCGTGCTCGGCGAGAACCAGGGCTGGACGTTGGTGACCAACCAGCTGAATCTGGAACGCGCCGCGCTCGGCAACCTCGGCGCCCTGGAACCGCTGTTCAACAAGACGCTGAAATGGGCGTCGACGACGCCGCTGGACGACGGCATGGTCATCGACAAGCCCTGGGTGCAGCAGGCGCTGGCCCGCGTGGAAGCGCAGGTCGCGGCCTACCGACTACTCAATCTGCGCGTGAACTCGACGATGAGCGCCGGCGCGCTCGGCATGGGCGAGGCTTCCGCGGCAAAGGTGTTCGGCACGGAGCTCACGCAGCAGGTTGCCCGCGAACTGCTCGAGGTTGTCGGCCAGGCCGGTACGCGCAAGGACGCGGCGGCTCCACTCAAGGGCGAATTGGAGAGCGCATATCGCATGGCGGTCATCAACACATTCGGCGGCGGGGCCAACGAGCTTCAACGCGACATCATCGCCATGGCAGGCCTGGGGATGCCGCGCGCGCCGCGCGACATGCGGGCCGGCGCATCCTAAGAGGAAGGTACGAGCCGTGACCGAAACAACGAAGGACCCGCTGCGCGAGCGCCTCGACGCGCTCATCGGTAGACCCATCAGTTCCGGACAGCCGGTCAAGGCGCCGGATCCCGTGAATGCGGCAATGATTCGGCATTGGGCGTACGCGCTCGACGATATGAACCCCGCCTATCTGGATCCGGAGTTTGCCTCCTCCTCTCGCTACGGTGGCCTCGTCTCGCCTCCGGTGATGCTGCAGTCGTGGACCATGGCGCCACCCAAGCTCGCAGGCATTCACGAGCGTGGCGGAGTCCCCGTCGAGCTCAAGGAGAATCCGCTGCAGTTCCTGACCGATGCGGGCTACACCGGCACGGTCGCCACCAACTCCGAGTTCGAGCTCGAGCGTTACCCACGGGTGGGCGACGAGATCACCGCCGAAACGGTTTTCGAGACGATCTCCGACGAGAAGAAGACGGCGATGGGCCACGGCTACTTCGTCACCTGGATCACCACCTATCGCGACCAGAACGGCGAGGTGATCGGCCGCCAGCGGTTCCGCACCCTGCGGTTCAAGACGGGAAACTGATGGCCACCAGACTCGCTCCGTCGATCAGTCCGGACACCGAATTCTTCTGGTCGGGCCTTCGGGACCACAAGCTGCTGATCCAGCGGTGCACGGACTGCAAGACCCTGCGGGTGCCCCCGCGCCCGATGTGCGGGAACTGCCAGTCCCTCAACTGGGATTCCGTCGAATCGACCGGCCGCGGAACGGTTTACAGCTTTGTCATGCCGCAATATCCTCCGCTGCCGTTCCTCCAATATCCCTACGTGGTCGCCCTGATCGAGCTCGACGAAGGAGTTCGCATCGTGTCGAACCTGTGCGAAATCGAGCCCGGCGCCATCGAGGTCGGGTTGCCCGTCGAGGTTTTCTACGAGAATTTCGAAGCCATCCCGAGCGGGGAAGAGCTGGTGCTGCACCAGTTCCGGCCCGCGCGCTGACAACGAGGCATCAAGCGAGCATGGACTTTACCTTCACCGAAGAACAAGAGACGGTCGGCAAGGTGGCCCGTCAACTCTTCGAGCACCGCGCCACCCCCGACGCTCTGACCGACCTGGAATCCGGCGGGGTTCGCCACGACGAAGCGATGTGGCGCGAACTCGCTTCGTCGGACCTGCTGGGCATCGCGCTGCCCGAGTCCGTCGGCGGCAGCGGACGCGGCTTCCTCGAGCTCGGCGTGCTACTCGCCGAGGTCGGCTGGAGCGTTGCGCCCGCGCCCGTCTACGCGACCCTCCTGCTCGGCGCGGATACCATTGCGCGACACGGTGACTCGGCTATCCACGAGCGATACCTCCCGGGAGTGGTGGACGGCAGCACGATCCTCACAGCCGCGCTCGCCGAACAGGGCAACTCCGACCCGACCGCGCCACGCACAACCGCGCGCGCCGACGGCGACGCCTGGACCCTCGACGGCAGCAAGGAGCTCGTACCGGCGGCGCAGCTTGCCGAAGCCATCGTGGTTTCGGCTCAAGCCGACGACGGCCCGGCCTTGTTCGTCGTCGATGCGGCGGCCGACGGCGTGACCGTGTCGCCGGTGGCGACCACCAACGGTGAGCCCTACGCGGACGTCGAACTGACTGGCGTCGTGGGGCATCGACTCAACGGGGGTGGCGCCGCGGACGCGGTCGGCTCGCTGTACACCAGGGCACTGGTCGGTTTGTGCGCGATGCAACTCGGCGTCGCCGAACGCGCGTTGAAGATCGCCGCTTCCTACACCGGCGAACGCGAGCAGTTCGGCAGACCCATCGGCTCGTTCCAGGCCGTGCAGCAACGGCTGGCCGATGCATTCATCGACGTCGAGGCGATCCGGTGGACCACCTGGCACGCCGCGTGGCTGATCGCCGAGGGTCGGCCCGCGACGCGCGAGGCCGCCATCGCCAAGTTCTGGGCGGCTGAAGCCGGAGCGCGGGTCGTGGCGTCGGCCCAGCAGGTCCACGGCGGCATTGGCATCGACGTCACTTACCCGCTCCACCGATATTTCCTGTGGGGCAAGCAGATCGAGCTCTCCCTGGGCGCGGCCCCCCTCCAGCTCGCCCGCCTGGGCGCGACCTACCCGGAAGGAAGCAGATGACCTCCACCGCCGATCGCACCACCACGCTGGCGTGGGACTCGATCAATGTGGGTGACGAAGTCGCCCCGCTGGATGTTCCGGTGACCACCACGCTGATCGTCGCCGGGGCCATCGCATCCCGTGATTACATGCCGGTTCACCACGACCGCGATTTCGCGAACTCCCAAGGATCGAAAGACATCTTCTTGAACATCCTCACGACCAATGGTCTCTGCGTGAAATTCCTGCACGACTGGGCGGGCCCGGAGGCGATGATCAGGAAACTGTCCATCCGCCTCGGCGTACCCGCATACCCGAATGATCCGCTCCGGTTCACTGGTTCGGTCACGGACAAGTCCCAGACCGACCGCGAAGGACTTGTCGAGGTCACCTTCAAAGGCACCAACAGCCTCGGTGACCACGTCTCCGGGACCGCGGTGCTCAGCCTGCTCCACGGTGTGGACTTATGAGCGACGGTATCGGCGGTAAAGCCGCGCTGGCCGGTATCGGACAGACCGAGTTTTCCAAGGAATCGGGCCGCACCGAGATGCAACTGGCGTGCGAGGCGGTGCTCGCCGCGATCCGCGACGCCGGGCTGACGCCCGCGGACATCGACGGCATGGTCACCTTCAGCGTGGACGACAACGAGGAGATCGAGGTCGCCCGCAACGTCGGCATCCGGGAACTGACGTTCTTCACCCGGGTTCCGCACGGCGGTGGCGCGGCGGCCGGCACCGTCATGCAGGCCGCCATGGCGGTCGCGACCGGAGCGGCAAAAGCGGTGGTGTGCTACCGAGCCTTCAACGAGCGCTCCGGCTTCCGCTTCGGCGGCGCCGGCCGCCAGCCGGGCGTGACACCGCTGTGGATGGCGCCCTACGCGCCGTTCGGCTTCATGACGCCGGCCGCCTGGGTGGCCTTGCACGCCCACCGTTACATGACGACGTACGGCGTCACCAACGCGGACTTCGGCAAGATCTCCGTCATCGACCGCAAGCACGCCGCGAGGAATCCCGATGCGTGGTTCTACGGGAAGCCCATCACCCTCGAGCAACACCAGCAATCACGATGGATCATCGAGCCGGTGTTGCGACTGCTCGACTGCTGTCAGGAAAGCGACGGCGGCGTTGCCATGGTGGTGACCAGCGTCGAGAGAGCACGAGACTTGGCCAAGCCGCCCGCCGTCATCACGGCCGCCGCCCAGGGCGCCGCCCATGACGGCGAGGTGATGACGAGTTACTACCGCGAGGACATCACCGGGCTGCCGGAGATGGGCGTCGTCGGCGACAAACTGTGGCGGGATTCCGGCCTTAAACCGCAAGATATTTCGACGGCGTTCCTCTACGACCACTTCACGCCCTTCGTCTTCACCCAACTCGAGGAACTCGGCTTCTGCGGCCGCGGCGAGGCCAAGGACTTCGTCTCGGTCGACGAGCTGTCACTCGGCGGCCGCATGCCGATCAACACCAACGGCGGCCTGCTGGGCGAGGCATACATCCACGGCATGAACGGCATCACCGAGGGCGTCCGTCAGGTGCGCGGCACGTCGCACAATCAGGTGGACAACGTCGAACACGTGCTGGTCACGTCGGGCACCGGCGTTCCCACCAGTGGCTTGATTCTCGCCCCCGATCACTGAGCACGCAGGCGAGGAAAGCCGATGACGCAGGCTACCGCGGTCGACACCCGAGCGGCGCTCATTTCGGCCGCGTTCGCCTGCTTCCGAACGCGCGGCTTGCGCAAGACGACGATCGTCGACATCGCACGCGCCGCCGACGTGTCCAGAAGCACGTTCTACGAATACTTCCGGGACAAGGAGACGATTGTCGAGGCTTGCGCGGAGGAGGCGTCACAAAGCTTCTATCGCAAGCTGGCAAAGGCGATTGACCGCGACGGCGGCAGCACCCTGGAGGAAAAGCTGGTCCGCGCAGCGGTTTTCGTTACCCAAGCCCGCCGGGTGGTGGAGCACGAGTCATATTTCGACGAAGAACAGGTCAACTTGATGT
Source organism: Mycobacterium sp. E3298 (assembly GCF_001666895.1). NCBI lineage: Bacteria > Bacillati > Actinomycetota > Actinomycetes > Mycobacteriales > Mycobacteriaceae > Mycobacterium > Mycobacterium sp. E3298. The sequence continues at coordinate 1,971 of NZ_LZJB01000617.1, read as the reverse complement.
TGACCAAGAACGCGTCGACCCTAGTGCGGGAATGCGGTGAATTTCTCGCGCCATACATCTCCGCGGCGAGGCTGACCGGTGAGGTGCGCAACGACCTCGACGTTCGATCGGCGTCGGAGTGGTTTGCACGAATCCTGTTGTCTTTGTTCACAACCCCGTCACCCTATCTCGACGTGGATGACGACGCGGTGGCCGACTTCGTCCGAGCGTATGTCGTGCGGGGATTCGGCCATGAGCGAGGCAAACGAAGCAGCGCGTGGCTCCCGAGACCGCAAAGCTGACGGCAGGTCGATGTGCACCTAGGACTCCGCCTTGGCGCGTGCGCCGTCGAGAGACGGCACTGCGTGGCCTCCCATTCGGTCGATCTCGCGCAACAGAGGTTTCGCGGCAGCATGGATTTCGCTCATCGTCATGGCGCGTAGTGGGTGGAACCCAAGGATGAGTCGCACATGTCCCCTATCGTCAAGGACGGGCGCCGAGATGGTGGCAACCCGGAGCGCATCGCGTGCGCCGTCGCCGGATAGCAGGTTCGCCGATATGAATTCGATGCGCAATTGGTCGACGACGGAGCGCAAGTTGTGGGGCACTGTCTCGGTAGACAGCGTCTCGATCGCATGAGCCGCCTGCGCCAGCGCGGGAGTCATCCAATCGACGTCATAACCGCGGTCGCGCGTCTGAGCCAAAACTGCGCGAAGGCGCTCCGCCAGCGACGTGTCTCCGGCCGCGCCGCGCTGAATCCACGATTCCTGTTGGGTTGGGATATCCCATGCGGCGCAGGCGATCCCAAACGGCGGTGCATAGGGGATCCGCTCGAGGGAAGCGACCGGTGCGTTAGACCCGTCGGGACTTTCGAACGCGGTAATCACGAGTTCGTCTCCACTGCGCTCGACCACCGAGGCCGGCGCACCGGTTGCCTCAGTGAGACGGTGGATGGCTTCGCGAGCGACAGCCAGAAGTGGGCGCGCTGCTTCGAACCTCTCCGCGATGAGGGCAATAGTGGGACCAAGATCAAACTTCTTGGAAATGGGATCACGCGTCGCCCAACCGCGGTCACACAACGTCTTGAGTATGGAGTGCGCCGTGGCCTGAGAAAGGCCAAGTTCGCGAGCGACGTCGGAGAAGCGGTGCCCGCCATCCTCCGGCCTGCTGAGAAACTCAACGACATCGAGGACACGCTCGGCCGGTGCTGACGTGACTCCGCGCATCTTGACTCCTCTCGCGCCGCATTCTACGGTCGACTCAGTATTTAGATGAATTATTCTCTAATAGTAGAGAATACCGCATGAGGATGTGAGTGCCGGTGCGTGCCGTAGTGCTGCGAGGCGGGGAGCTTACGGTCCGCGAGACTGCCGATCCCGTTCCCGGGCAGGGCGATTTGCTGCTCAAGACCCTCAGCACCGCGATCTGTGCGTCCGACGTGCACTACATGGACCATCCGGAATTGGCGATCGACGATCCGACGGGTCGGTCGCTCTACGACCCCGACCGCGACGTTGTCCTGGGGCACGAGTTCGTGGGTGAAGTGATCGGCCACGGCCCTGGATGCGGCGAGGCCTTCCCGATCGGGGCCAGGGTGACGTCGATGCCGATCCGGTTGGTCGACGGCGGCGCTGGCGGTCTACGCATTATCGGACAGCACCCCGAGGCGCAGGGCAGTTTCGGAGAGTTGCTTGTGGTACCCGAGGCGACCGCAAGGGTGATAGAGGGCTCGGTGTCCAGCGATGCGGTCGCCGTGGTCGACGCCTTCGCGGTCGGCGAGTTTTATGTCCGCGCCTCGAATCTGCAGCCCGGCGAGATCCCGATCGTCGTCGGCGCGGGCGCCATCGGGCTGTCGGCGGTCGCTGCGCTCAGCGCGCGGGGGGTTGATCCGATCATCGTGTCCGACTTCAGCGCCGACCGCCGCGAACTGGCCCAGTCCGGGTTCGGCGCGCATGTTCTGGTCGATCCGGCCCAGCGGTCGGTGTTCGACGC